>JBFLWO010000082.1:0-7303 GCA_040757755.1 Actinomycetota bacterium | reverse complement strand
CGCCTCGAGCGCCTCGATGCGTGCCATCAGGGCCTGCGCGGACGGGTCGAGGGCCGGGCGGCCGAGCTTCGCCGCCACCAGCTCGAGCTGCAGGCGGGTGTCGGCCTGGCCGTGCTTGATCCGCACCTCCGCGTCGGCCAGCAGGTCCAGTGCACGCACCACCTGCGCCGGCGACAGGTGGTTCGCCTGCCCCCGCACCCGGTCGATCTCCTCGGGCGCCAGCGCCCACTCCTCCCGGGGGTGCGCACCCTGCTGCACGAGAAGCACGTAGCGAAGCTGGGTGACGAGCCCCCGCAGGAGCTGGTCGGGGTCCGCGCCGCCGTCGAGCGCCTCCTCCAGAAGCTCGAACGCGCCGGCCGCGTCACCGGCCGCCAGAAGCTCCATCAGGTCGAACAGGGTCTCGCGCTGCACCACCCCGAGGAGCTCCATGACGTCCGCGACCTCGACCCGGCCGCCGCCGAACGTGGCGATCTGCTCCAGCAGGCCGAGCCCGTCGCGGTAGCTGCCGTCGGCGGCGCGGGCGACGAGGTCGACGGCCGACGCGGTGGTGTCGATGCCCTCCGCCCGCGCGACCCGGTCGAGGACGGTGGTGAGGTTCGCCACGCCGGGCTTGCGCAGCACGAAGTGCTGGGTGCGGGAGCGGATCGTGGGGAGGATGTCCCACGGGTGCGTCGTGCACAGGATCACGACGAGGTGCGGCGGAGGCTCCTCCAGGGTCTTCAGCAGGGCGCTGGCCGCCTGATCCTGGATCTGGTGCGCCTCGTCCATGATCGTGACGCGGTACCGGCACGCCGCCGGCGCGTAGCGCACCGTCTCCAGCCAGTCGCGCATCTCGTCGATGCGGCGGGCGCTGGACGCCGCGTCCACCTCCACCACGTCCAGCCAGTCGTCGTGGCCGGTGCGCCGGCACGAGTCGCAGGTGCCGCACGGGGTGGCGGTGGGCACCGGGCTCGACAGGCAGTTGAGGCACCGGGCGAGGATGCGGGCCGTGGTGGTCTTGCCGGTGCCGCGCGGGCCGGAGAACAGGTAGGCGCGGGCGATGCGGCCGCTGGACAGGGCGTTGCCCAGCGCGCGCGCCACGTGCTCCTGGCCGACCAGCTCCTCGAGGCGGGTCGGCCGGTAGCGGTTGTAGAGGCTCACCTGATGGGCGCGCGCGGAGGGAGAAGAAAAGTGACCGTGCACCCGCCGTTGAGAAGCGACCTCGAGGCGGTCCCCGGGACGTCGACTCCGGCGAGGTTGCCCCACTGCGCGTGAACGGATCCGCTTAAGGCTGCTTCCTTCCGGACCTGACCTGGTTCACGGTCGCCCACCGAATGGGACCTCGCCTTCACTGCCGCCGTTTCCGGGCCCTATGCCCCCGGGCCGAACCCTCGGACGGGAATTGTGCCCCGCTGAAGCGGATTGCGGGTACAGGGCACCGCTAGCTCCCCGCCTAGCACGGTCACCGGTGGAGAATAGTCGACGCCCCGCCGCGGCGTCGGGCCGCCGGGCGGCTACTTGCGGCGGCGGCGGAAGCGGGGGGCGATGCGCTCGCCCCGGCGCTTCACGTCGGTCGCCCCGAAGACCCCCGCCACGCCGCCGCCGATCATGGCGGTGGACAGCACGAGGTAGGCGAGGACGTCGCCCGCGGCGGGCCGGCCGGCGAGGACGAAGATGCCCCACATCACGACGCCCCACACGGCGCCGAGCGCCATGCCGAGCCCCACCACCTTGAGGCGGGAGGGGGCGCGTCGCTTGGACTCGGCAAACGGCTTGGCCATCGCGGGCATGGTACCCGCCGCGGCGGGGGACCGGGGGCGCGCGCCGGGCCGCGGGGCCCGCCGGCCCGCGGCGCATCTGCAACCTCTTCGCGCCCCCGCATAGGCACGCGCGGCGAGCGCCCAGGCACCGCCACCCGGCGCCTATGCGCATTGCAACGTCGATGAGGCCGGATTGCCCGGCGCCAGCGGGTGTGCTTCAGTTGCCGATGCAATGCACAGGCAAGTGTATTCGGCCAGCGAGGCCGCCCGGGCGCTCGGCATCAGCCTCGACACCCTGCGGCGCTGGGACCGCGCCGGCCGCATCGCCGTGCAGCGCGACTCCGCGAACCGCCGCGTCGTGCCGGCGAGCGAGGTGGAGCGGCTCCGCGGCGGCGCCGGCACCGCCGGCATGAGCGCCCGCAACCGCCTGGCCGGGGTCGTGCGCTCCGTCGAGGTCGACGGCTTCCTCGCCCGCGTCGAGATCGACGTGACCGAGCCCGCCCGCGTCGTCGCCATCATCACCCGCGAGGCGGCGGAGGAGCTGGGGCTGCGCCCCGGCGACCCCGCCGTCGCCGTCGTGAAGGCGACCTCCGCGATGATCCAGGGGGAGGGGCACGCGTGAGACGCGCGTGGCGCGCCGCCGCCGCGGCGGCCCTCGTCGGCGCCGCCGCCACCGCCGCCGCCTGCTCCTCCACCGGGCCGACGGCCGGCGCCCCCGACGGCACGGGCGGCGCGACGGTGCTCGCCGCGTCCTCCCTCGCACAGGCGTTCACCGCGCTCGCCCCCGGTAACAGGTACAGCTTCGCCGGCTCCGACCAGCTCGCGTTCCAGGTCACGCAGGGGGCGCCCGCCGACGTCGTCGCCACCGCCAGCCCCCGGTACACGCAGGAGCTCTTCGCGAAGGGGCTCGTGGAGCGGCCACGGGCGTTCGCCACGAACCGGCTCGTCGTCGTCGTTCCCGTCGCGAACCGCGCCGCGGTCCGCGGCGTGCGGGACCTCGCCCGCCCCGGGGTGAAGCTCGTCATCGGCGACGCCGGGGTCCCCGTCGGCGCCTACGCGCGCGACGCCCTGCGGCGGCTCGGCCTGGGGGTCGCCCTGCGCAACGTGGTGAGCGAGGAGCAGGACGCCGGCGCGATCGCCGCGAAGGTCGCGCTGGGGGAGGCCGACGCCGGCGTCGTCTACGCCACCGACGCGCGGCCGGTGCGGGACCGCGTCGCGACCGTCCCGGTCCCCGCCGCCGCCCAGCCCGTGATCCGCTACGAGGTCGCCGTGGTGACGCGGGCGCCGCACCGCGACGCCGCGCGCGCCTTCGTGCGGCGGCTCCTCGGCGCCCCCGGCCGGCACGAGCTCGCCGCCCACGGCTTCCGACCGCCCCCCGCGCCGTGAGGCACCTGTTCACCGCCCTGAGCGCCCTCGCCCTCGCCGCGGCGCTCACGTTCCTCACCCTCCCCCTCCTCGCGATCTTCCTGCGCGTGCCGCCTGGGCGCCTGCTCGACCAGCTGGGAAGCGACGCCGCCGTCACCGCGCTCCTCCTCAGCCTCAGGACGAGCCTGATCGCGAACGCGCTCGTCCTCGCCGTCGGCACCCCCGCCGCCTACCTCGTGGCGCGCCGCCGCTTCCCCGGCCGGCGCCTCCTCATCACCCTCGTGGAGCTGCCGCTCGTCCTGCCCCCCACCGTCGCCGGCATCGGGCTCCTCGCCGCGTTCGGGCGGGCAGGCCTCCTCGGCGGCGAGCTCGACGCCCTCGGGGTGACGATCCCGTTCACCACCGCGGCGGTCGTCGCCGCCGTCGCGTTCGTCGCCAGCCCCTTCTACATGCGGCAGGCGATCGCGGCGTTCGAGGCCGTCGACGGGACGCTCCTCGACGCCGCCCGCACCCTGGGCGCCGGCCCGTGGCGGGCGTTTCGCACCGTCGCCCTCCCCCTCGCCGGCGGCGGCCTGGCCGCGGGGGCGGCCCTCGCGTTCGCCCGCGGCATCGGCGAGTTCGGGGCGACGATCGTGTTCGCCGGCAACCTGGAGGGCGTCACCCGCACCCTGCCGCTCGCCGTCTACTCCCAGCTCGACGAGGACTTCACCACCGCCCTCGCCATCGCCGCGCTGCTCGTCGTGTTCAGCGCCGCCGTCCTCATCGCCGTCAAGCTCGTGTCATGGGCACGCCCCGCCTCACCGTCGATCTCGATCTTCCGCGACGCTCCTTCCGCCTCCGCCTCGCGCTCGACGTAGGCGCCGAGACCCTGGCGGTGGCGGGGCCGTCGGGGGCGGGGAAGTCGAGCCTGCTGCGGGCCGTCGCCGGGCTGGAGCGCCCCGCCGCGGGCCGCATCGCCCTGGGCGGCGCGACGTGGTTCGACGCGGAGGGCCGCGTCGACCTGGCCCCCGAGCGGCGCTCCGTGGGCCTCGTGTTCCAGGAGTACGCCCTGTTCCCCCACCTCACGGTCGAGCGAAACGTCGACTACGGGGGCCGCGGTCGCGCCCGCGAGCTTCTGGAGCGGCTGCGCATCGCCCACCTCGCGCGCGCCCGCCCCGGGGACCTGTCCGGCGGGGAGCGTCAGCGGGTCGCCCTCGCCCGGGCCCTCGCCCGGCGGCCCGGCGTGCTCCTCCTCGACGAGCCGATGGCCGCGCTCGACCCGCGCACCCGCGACGTGGTGCGCGGCGAGCTGCGCGAGCTTCTGCGCGAGCTGCGGCTGCCGACCCTGCTCGTGAGCCACGACTTCGAGGACGCCGCGGCCCTCGCCGACCGCGTCGCCGTGCTGGAGGAGGGGCGCGTCGTGCAGCTCGCCGCCCCCGCGGAGCTCGTCGCGCGGCCCGCCGACGCGTTCGTCGCGAGCCTCACCGGCGCGAACCTCGTGGAGGGCGTCGCGCGGCCCGCCGCCGCCGGGCTCACCGCCGTGACCCTCGACGGCGGCGCCGACGTGTACTCGAGCGACGTGCTGCGCGGCCCGGTCGGCGTGGTCGTGCACCCCTCCGACATCACCCTCGCCCGGGAGGCCCCGCGCGACTCCTCCCTGAACCACATCACCGGGCGGGTCGCCTCGGTGGTGCGGGTCGGCAACCGCGCCCGGGTGCGCGTCGGGCCGCTCGTCGCGGAGATCACCGGGGCGTCGCTCGAGCGCCTCGGCATCGGGGAGGGGGACCTCGTGACCGCCTCGTTCAAGGCGACCGGCACGCGCCTCGTGCCGCTCTCCACGCCGCAGGCCGCCGCGCCCGGGGCCTGACCGCCGCCGGCGGCGGCGTTCAGGAGCGCGTCAGCCGCGGCCCTCCATCGTGTCGAGGCCGGGTGGACCCTGCGCGGGATGCGCCGGCCACCGGCAATCGACACGCGACACGTTCGGGGGGTGCGGGGGATGCAGGGAATCGACCATTCGCGGCGGCGCCGGTCGCGGCGGGCACGGGCACGGGCCGCTGTCGGCCTCGCGGCGCTCGCGCTCGCGGCGACGGCGCCGCTCGCCCTGGGCGTCGCATCGCGGCCGGAGCCCGGGACGCGCATCGACATGAAGGTGCTGCTCCTGTCCGCGGACGGCCAGGAGACCGGGTTCGCCGCCTGGAAGGCCGCCCTCGACCGCGAGGGCGTGCCGTACGACGCGAAGATCGCCGACAGCGAGTCCCCGTTCACCGACGCCACGTTCGCGGACTACGCGGCGAATCGCGCCAAGTACCAGGCCGTGATCCTGGCGAGCGGCGACCTCGTGCGTCCCGTCGGCACCGCCCCGGACATCCAGTACCTCACGGCGCTCAGCGACGCCGAGTGGGCGGCGCTCGCGAAGTTCGAGTCGACCTTCGGGGTGCGGCAGATCAGCGACGAGACCACCCCGGGGCCGCTGCACGGCATGAACCCCCCGGTGAGCCTCGTCCCCGCCGAGCAGGGCGGCCAGGTGGGCCAGCTCACCGCGACCGGCCTGCAGGCGTTCCCGTACCTGAAGGGCCCCGTGCCGATCGACGCCGGTTCCGCCGGCTACCAGTCGACCCCCGTCGCGGGGGCGGACTTCCAGACGCTCCTCACGGGTCCGAACAGCTCCTCCTACCTGGGCGTGTACACGCACCCGGACGGGCGTGAGGAGATGGTCATGACCGTGCCGGGCAACCAGCACCAGATCCATAACGCGCTCCTGCGCCACGGGATGCTGAACTGGGTGACGCGCGGCGTGTACCTCGGCTACCAGCGCGACTACTTCGAGATGCAGGTCGACGACGTGTTCCTCACCGACGACCGGTGGGACGTGACCACCAACACCACGCCGTGCGACGTGGCGTCGCCGCCCGACCCGTGCCCCGTCAGCCCGGTCCTCATGACCCCCGCCGACGTGGACCAGGCCATCGCGTGGCAGAACCAGAACGGCCTGAAGCTCGACATGGTGTTCAACGGCTTCGGCGGCCAGTCCGGGACCCCGGCGACGACGAGCGGGCTCACCGGCAAGTTCCTCGCGAGCGCCGGGCAGTTCCGGTGGATCAACCACACCTACACGCACGAGAACCTCGACACCCTGAGCCAGGCGGAGCTCGAGGCCGAGATCGCCACGAACATCACCTTCGCGAACACCCACAGCCTGCCGATCGACCCGACCGAGCTCGTCACCGGCGAGCACTCCGGGCTGCACAACCCTGCGATGCCCGCGGCGCTGAACGCCATCGGCATCAAGTGGATCGGGGCGGACAACTCGCGTGAGCCGGACCAGTACGCGATCGGCGGCGCCCTCACCGTGCCGCGCCACCCGAGCAACGTCTACTACAACGTGGGCACCCGGGCCGAGCAGCTCGACGAGTACAACCACGTGTACCTGGCGCCGCCCGCCGGCGCCTGCGTGGCGAGCCCCACGAACACCTGCCTCGCCGCGCCGGCCACCTGGGAGCAGTACGTGGCGAGCGAGCGGGACATCATGTTCCGCCACCTCGTCGCGAACGACCCGCGCCCGCACTACGCGCACCAGAGCAACCTCGCGGAGGACCGCACGCTCTACGACGTGATGGACGCGACGATCGGCAAGTACCGCACGTACTACTCCACGCCGCTCATGCAGCTCACCCACGCCCAGATCGGCGCGGAGCTGAAGCGCCAGGCGAAGTGGAAGGCCGACCGCGACGCGGGGAAGGTGACCGCCTTCATCCGCGACGGCAAGGTGTACCTCGACACGACCGAGACCCTGGAGGTGCCGCTCACCGGCACGACGGTCGGCGGCCTCTACGGCGGCCAGACGTCCGGGTGGCGGACCGTCGACGGCGCCGAGACCCCGGTCCTCGACACCTCCGACCCGAGCGCCACCGCCGCGCCGACCCTCACGGGGTCCGCCGCGCCGGGCGGCACCCTCACCACCACCACCGGCACGTGGGCGGCCACCGCGCCGCTCGGCACCGCCATCCGCTGGCAGCGGTGCTCCGCGGCCGGGTCGGACTGCGCCACCATCGCCGGCCAGACCGGCACCACCTACGCGGTGCAGTCCGGTGACCTCGGAACCCGCATCCGGTCCGTCGTGCTCGCCGGCAACTGGATCTCCTCGGTGAGCCAGGCCGCGTCGACGCCGAGCGCGGTGGTCGCCACCCCGCCGGCCGGCACCCCCGGCACGGGCGGCACGG
>JBFLWO010000081.1:0-7322 GCA_040757755.1 Actinomycetota bacterium | reverse complement strand
GCTCCCCGTCGCGCTCCTCGGCGTCCTCGTCGCCCTGGTCGCCGCGTCGTGACGACCCGCGCCGTCACCGCCGCCCGCGGGGAGGCCCTGTGGGCGACCGTCGCCGACTACGTGCGCCTCACGAAGCCACGTGTCATCTCCCTGCTTCTCGTCACCACCCTCTGCGCGATGATCGCCGCCGCCCAGGGCGCGCCCTCCGGATGGGACGTCCTCGCCACCATGGTCGGCGGGTACCTCGCGGCGGGCGGGGCGAACTCCGTCAACCAGTTCGTCGACCGGGACATCGACGCGCGGATGGGCCGCACCACCGGCCGCCCCGTCGTGTCCGGCCGCATCACCCCGGCCAGGGCCCTCGTCTTCGGCGTGGCGTGCGCGGCCGCGAGCGTCCTCACCCTGGGGCTCGCCGTGAACTGGGTGGCGAGCGCCCTCGCCTTCGCCGGGTTCCTCCTCTACGTCTTCCTCTACACGCTGTGGCTGAAGCGCTCCACGGTGCACAACATCGTGATCGGCGGCGCGGCGGGCGCGGTGCCGCCGATGGTGGGGTGGGCAGCCGTCACCGGCGACGTCGGCCTCGCCGCGTGGCTTCTCTTCGCGATCGTCTTCTACTGGACGCCGCCGCACTTCTGGGCCCTCGCCCTTCTCCTCGAGCGCGACTACGCGGACGCCGGCGTGCCGATGCTCCCGGTGGTGCGCGGAGAGCAGGAGACGCGGCGGCAGGTGCTGCTGTGGACGCTCGTCTGCGTCGGGGTCAGCCTCCTGCCCTACGCCGCCGGCACCGCGGGGCTCGTGTACCTCGTCTCGGCAGCCGCCCTCGGCGCGCTGTTCCTGTGGTACTCGGCGCGCCTCGTGAAGGTCGCGGATCGGGCGGCCGCGAAGGTCACGTTCCACTACTCCATGCTGTACCTGGCGCTCCTGTTCGCCGCGCTGGTCGTCGACGCCGTCGTCTAGCCCGCCCAGGCCGACCCGTCGCGCCCCACTACCATGGGGAGCCCCCGCAAACGGATCCGACCCCCGGGAGAGATCCACGACTCACCACCCGACACCCGACCGGGGGTCCGCCTCGCGTGACGCGGACCCCGTGATCCGGGGCGCCGCATGAGCCGCGCCGGTCGCGGCGTGGCGTTCTTCGGGACGCCGCTCGGCATCGTCTTCACGACGGTGCTGATCGACCTGATCGGCTTCGGCATCGTCATCCCGCTGATGCCGCTCTACGCCGAGCGGTTCGGCGCGAGCCCCACCCAGATCGGCCTGCTGACCGCGTCATACGCGCTCATGCAGTTCCTGTTCGCGCCCGTGTGGGGGCGTGTGTCGGACCGGATCGGGCGGCGCCCCGTGATCCTCGCCTCGCTCGTCGGCACCGCCGCCGCGTCGCTCATGTTCGGCCTCGCCGGCGCCCTGTGGCTCCTGTTCCTCGCCCGGGCCCTCGACGGCATCTCCGGCGCCTCCTACGCCGCGGCCCAGGCGTACGTCGCCGACGTCACCTCCCCCGACGAGCGCGCCCACGGCATGGGGATGATCGGCGCGGCCTTCGGCCTCGGGGTCGTGATCGGCCCGGCGCTGGGCGCGCTGTTCGCCGCCGCCGACCCGCGGCTCCCCTTCTTCGTCGCCGCCGCGCTCGCCGCCGGCAACTTCGCGCTCGCCTGGCGCCGCCTGCCCGAGTCGCGCCGCCCCGGAAGCGCCCCCACCACGTACTCGCGCCTCGCTCTGCTGCGCTCCTCCCTCGGCAGCCGCGCCCTCGCCCCCCTCGTGTGGCTCTCCTTCACCGGGACGTTCGGCTTCGTCGCGATGGAGGCGACGTTCGCGCTCCTCGGCGAGCGCCGGTTCGACTTCGGCCTCGCCGAGATCGGCCTCGTGTTCACGTACATCGGGGTCGTCGCGGCGATGGTGCAGGGCGGCGCGGTGCGCATCGCGGTGAAGCGACTGGGGGAGTGGATGGTGCTGCGCATCGGCCTCGTGGCGACCGGGGCGTCCCTCGCGCTCCTCGCCGCCACCGACGAGCTGTGGGAGCTCTTCCCGGTGCTGTTCCTGCTCGCCGCGGGCTCCGGGCTCGTGTTCCCCACCGTCACGGCGCTCGTGTCGCACCGCGCCCCCGCCGGCGACCAGGGGGGCGTGCTCGGTCTCCTCGCCTCCACCGGCGGCCTCGCCCGCGTCACGAGCCCCGTGGTGGCCACCGCGCTGTTCGAGCATGTCGCGCACGCCGCGCCCTACGTCCTCGGCGCCGCCCTGTTCGGCCTGTGCGCGCTGCTCTCCGTCGGAGCGACGGACGGCGTCCGCGGCCGCCTCACCCCGGGGGCAGCCGGCGCCCAGAGCAGGGACGCATGACCCGCCGCGGGGGCGTCTGATCAATCTGGATCAGCTGGTAGGGTCCCGCCCGTGACGCGCTCCCGCCACACACTTCCCCTCGCGCTTATCGGGATTTGCGTTTTCGGCGCCACCGCCGCCGTGCTACTCGGCATCGAGTGGTTCCCGGAGCGCGCCTCCCGTGAGGCCACCGGAATCGACAACCTGTTCTGGTTCCTTACGTGGTCCTGCGCGGTCATCTTCACGATCGTCACCACCGCGCTCGTCTACAGCATCTGGCGCTTCCGGGCGCAGCCCGGCGACGACAGCGACGGCGCCCCGATCCACGGCCACACCGGCCTCGAGATCGTGTGGACCGTCATCCCCGTCCTTCTGCTCATCGTCGTGATGGTGTGGGCCTGGATCGTGCTCGAGGACACCGAGAAGACGACGGCGGACCGCCTGGTGGTGCCGACCGTGGCGCAGCAGTTCGCCTGGACGTTCCAGTACCCGGAGATCGGGGCGCAGTCCGGCGACCTCCGGGTCCCGCTGGGCCGTCAGGTGGAGCTCGAGCTCCGCGCCCCCGACACCGACGTCATCCACTCGTTCTTCGTTCCGGAGTTCCGGGTCAAGAAGGACGTCGTGCCCGGCATCGTGACCCGCGTGTGGTTCACCCCCACGAAGGTCGGCACGTACCCGGTCGTCTGCACCGAGCTGTGCGGCGTGGGTCACAACGCGATGCGCTCCCGCGTCGTGGTGATGCCGCAGGCGGAGTACGACCAGTGGCTCAGGACCACCCGCGCCAAGCTCGCGGCCTGAGCCGGTAGACGAGGACGACGACCATGGCCACCTACGCACCCGCACACCACTCCCTGCCCCACGGGCACGGTCACCACGAGCTTCCCCCCGTCTCGCACTGGTGGAAGCGCGCCGGGTGGTGGACGGCCTCCGGCATCATCTTCGGCCTCGTCATCGTCGCGTTCTTCCGCGCCGTCTTCGAGCAGACGCCGCTGTGGGAGGCGAAGACCTACGTCGGCATCGCCGCGATCACCGGCACGATCGGCTTCCTGATCGGGATCGGCTGCTTCGACTGGTGGGCGGGCTGGATGATCGGCCGCAAGGTCGACTACCACGACCACTCCCTCCACGGGGCCCGCACCTGGCGCGACTACCTCCGCGTCAACACGGACCACAAGGTCATCGGCGTCCAGTACCTGGTCGTCGTCTTCACCTTCCTGTGCGTCGCCGGCGCCTTCGCCGAGCTGCTACGCACGGAGCTGGCCCGCCCCGGCCAGCAGTTCGCCGACGGCGAGACGTTCAACGGCTTCACCAGCGCGCACGCCATCATCATGATCCTGCTGTTCGTCATCCCGGCGTTCGCCGGCCTGGCGAACTTCGTCCTGCCGCTGATGATCGGCGCGAAGGACATGGCGTTCCCGCGCCTCAACGCCCTGTCGGTGTGGATGCTGCCGCCGGCCGGGATCCTGTTCCTGATCGGCGCGCTGATCGAGCCGTTCTCCTCCGGCTGGACCGCCTACCCGCCGCTCGCCCTCCAGGGCGGCATCGGCCAGACCCTGTTCCAGGTCGGTGTGCAGGTCGCCGGGGCCTCCTCGATCATGACGGCCGTCAACTTCCTGGTCACGATCGCGACGATGCGCGCCCCGGGCATGACGGTGTGGCGCATGCCGCTCCTCGTGTGGGCGAACGCGACCACCTCCGCCCTCGTGGTGTTCGGCACCCCGTTCATCGCCGGCTCCCAGTTCATGACGATGTTCGACGCCGTCATGGGCACGCACTTCTTCGACTCCGCCAACGGCGGCGACGTCGTGATGTACCAGCACGTGTTCTGGTTCTACTCGCACCCGGCCGTGTACATCATGGTGCTGCCCGGCTTCGGCATCATCAGCGAGATCATCTCGACCTTCTCGCGCAAGCCGATCTTCGGCTACCGCGCGATCGCCTTCTCCACCATCGCCATCGCGATCCTCGGCTTCTCGGTCTGGGCGCACCACATGTACGTCGCCGGGATGGCGCCGTGGCTGCGCGTGCCGATGATGATCACCACCGTCGTGATCGCGGTGCCCACCGGCGTGAAGGTCTTCTCCTGGCTCGGCACCCTCTGGCGCGGGAAGATCCGCCTCAAGACGCCGATGTTGTTCGCCCTCGGCTTCCTCTTCACGTTCGTGCTGGGCGGCCTGACGGGCGTCTACCTCGGCACCGTGCCGGTCGACATCCACCTCAGCGACACCTACTTCGTCGTCGCCCACCTGCACTACGTGCTGTTCGGCGGTGCCGCCTTCACCATCTTCGCCGGGGTCTACTACTGGTTCCCGAAGATGACTGGCCGGATGTACAACGAGACGCTCGGCAAGTGGCACTTCTGGATCACGTTCGTCGGCATGCAGCTCACCTTCATGCCGCAGCACTGGGCCGGGATGCAGGGCATGCCGCGCCGCGTCGCGGACTACGACCCGCGCTTCGCCGACGTCAACCTCGCGTCCACGATCGGCTCGTTCCTGATCGTCATCGGGACCGTGGTCTTCTTCTACAACATGATCACGTCCTGGCGGTCCGGCGAGCGGGCCCCCTGGAACCCGTGGCGGGCGAAGACCCTCGAGTGGCTCGTGTCCTCCCCGCCGAGCATCTTCAACTTCGACACGGCCCCGCAGGTCGTGGGCAGCCCCTACAACTACGGGGTGCCCGGCGCGCGGCACGCCATCGTCTTCGCCCCCGAGGAGATCGGCGGCGAGTCCACCGAGCAGGGCGACCGGCCGATCGTCGTCGTCGCGAACGAGACCGTGGCGTCCACCGCGCTTCTCGACGAGGTCCGGGAGCGTGCCCAGGAGCGCCTCTGGCGGTTCGAGCTCATCGTCCCCCGCGGGGCGACGGAGCGGTCCGCCGCCGAGCGTCGCCTCGCTACGGCCCTCGCCGTGCTGCGTGAGGCCGGCGTCGTCGCCGACGGCCGGGTGGTCGACGGCGGCCCGCTGGACGCCATCGCGGCCCGCCCGGAGGACACGCACGAGGTGATCCTCGCGACCTACCGCCCGGGCGAGTCCCAGTGGATGCGCCACGACATGGTCGACCGCCTCCGCAAGGCCGCGGACGTGCCGCTGACGCACGTCGTCGTCACCCGCAGCGAGGCGCGCGAGCCCCTCGGCGGCCCCGCCGTCACGCACCTGCTGGTTCTCGCATGCGACGCCGCCGGCACTCCGGGCCTCACCGACGCCCTCGTCGCCCGCGCCGACCGCGAGCCGATCAGCGTCACGGTCGCCTGCCCGCTGGGCCTCGCCGGTGCCACCTGGAGCGAGGAGGCCGGCGCCCGCCGTGCCGCCGCCGTCGCCCGGGTCCGCGCCGCCGTCGACCGTCTGCACGACGCCGGCATCGCCGCGCAGGGCGAGGTCATCGATGGTGACGCCGCCGCCGCCGTCGCCACGCTCATCCCGGTTCACGCCCCCGCCGAGGTCGTCCTCGCGGAGGAGCTCGCCGGCAGCCGCGGCGCCGCGCAGGCCGCCGCCGGCGAGGTCGCCGTCACGACCCTGTCCACCACGACCGCCGGAGCGTAGGCGATGGCTACCGAAGCCCTCGGGCACGGCCACCACGACGGCGTGGTGTCGACCGACGTCTCCAAGGCCGCGAAGCTGAGCCAGGGCCTGCTCGGCATGGTGATCTTCATCGGCTCCGAGGTGATGCTCTTCGCCTCGCTGTTCACCGCGTACTTCATGGCGCGGTACAACATCGCCGAAGGCAACTGGCCGCCGCTCTCCTCCGACGGGGAGCCCTTCGAGCTGCCGAAGCTGATCACCGGGGTGAACACCGTCATCCTGGTGTTCTCCAGCTTCACCATCTGGTACGCGGAGCATTCCCTCAGGCATGGGAACCGCAAGGGCCTCATCCGGGGCCTGGGCCTCACGCTCCTCCTCGGCGCGACGTTCCTCGTCATCCAGATCAACGAGTACGCGCACCTCGGCTTCACCCCCGCCGACAAGGCGTTCGGCTCCACCTTCTACACGCTCACCGGCTTCCACGGGGCCCACGTCTTCGTGGGGCTCACGATCCTCACCTTCTGCTTCATCCGGGCGAAGGTGGGGGACTTCTCCCCGACGAAGATGACCCCGCTCGCCGCCGGGTCGGTCTACTGGCACTTCGTCGACGTCGTGTGGGTGCTCCTGTACATCCTCGTCTACCTGCTCTCATGAGGATCCTGATCGCCGCCTCGGCCGCCGTCGCGGCCGCCCTCGGCCTGGCCGCGTGCGGCTCGGGCACCACCACCGCCGACGTCGACAACGGCAAGTCGGTGTTCGCCACGAGCTGCGGCTCGTGCCACGCGCTCTCCGACGCCGGCACCAAGGGGATCGCCGCGGTGGAGGGCGTCCCCGTGCCGAACCTGGACGACGCCTTCCGCGGCGCCCGCCAGGACGGGTGGAAGGACAGCCAGTTCGAGGGCGTCGTCGCGCGGTGGATCCGCCTGGCCGCGCCGCCGATGCCGCGGGATCTCGTGACGGGTCAGGACGCCCGGGACGTCGCCGCCTACCTCGCCTCGGTCGCCGGCAAGAACCAGGAGAGCGCGGTCAGCAAGCTCACGCCCCTTCCGCCGCTGGTGGAGCCCGGTGGGCTCGCGCCCGGCGAGGGCGGGGAGACCGAGACCCCGTAGAGCGAGACCGGCCGGCGCAGTGTGCGCGGGCGGTGGATTGGGGAATGCCGAAAGGCCCCGGTGCCCGCGGGGCCTTTCGTGGTTGTCGGTCCGTGACCCGATCCATGGGGGGACCATCCTGCGACGGCGGTGCGAGAGTGCCCGTCTCGCCGTGGTGGCCGTCGCACGGGATGATGGTTGGGGCTGGGGCGCGCCGCAATCCTTGAATTTCTTGGGGTGCGGGGCGGGCCCCCGGACGGGGGCGCCGGGTGATCTCCTAGTGTCCCGCGTCGCAGGTTCCTTGACGCTCTGGCGAGCGAAAAGTCCCCGCCGGACGGGGGACGCAGGGAGGGCCGATATCGGGAATATCGGCCCGACCGAGGACCCCGCCTCCCGCACGCTCAGCCGCACG
>JBFLWO010000080.1:0-7470 GCA_040757755.1 Actinomycetota bacterium | reverse complement strand
GCCCCCGCGGCGGCTCATAGACTTCGGGGCGTGACCGTCACGAGGGGGGACTGACGTGCGGGTCGGGGTGCCGCGTGAGGTGAAGCCGGACGAGTACCGCGTCGCCCTCACCCCCGCCGGCGCGGACGAGCTGGCCCGCGCCGGGCACGAGGTGCATGTGGAGCACCTCGCCGGGGCCGGCGCCGGGTACGCCGACGCCTCCTACGCGGCGGTCGGCGCACGGATCTGCGACGCGGCCGACGCCTGGGGATGCGACCTGGTGCTGAAGGTGAAGGAGCCGCAGCCCGCGGAGTTCGGCTTCCTGCGCCGCGACCAGGTGCTGTTCACGTACCTGCACCTCGCCGCCGCCCGTGACGTGGCGGACGCGCTGCTGCGGGCCGGCACCACCGGCATCGCCTACGAGACGGTGCAGGACGCCTCGGGCCGACTGCCGCTCCTCGCCCCCATGAGCGAGGTGGCGGGGCGCCTCGCGGTGCAGGCCGGCGCGCGATACCTGGAGCGCCCCCTCGGCGGCAGCGGCGTGCTGCTGGGCGGCGTCGCGGGCGTGGCCCCCGGGTCCGTCGTCGTCCTGGGCGGGGGGAACGTCGGGATCAACGCCGCGATGGTCGCGATCGGCATGCAGGCGCACGTCGCGGTGCTCGACACGAACCTGTCGCGGCTGCGGGACCTCGAGCTCGTCCTGGCCGGACGCGTGACGCTGCTCCACTCGACGCGCCTCGCCGTGGCCGAGGCGGTGGAGCGCGCGGACCTCGTCATCGGGGCGGTGCTCGTGCCGGGCGGCCGGGCCCCCGTCCTCGTCGACCGCGCCACCCTGCGGCGCATGCGGCCCGGCTCGGTGGTGGTGGACGTCGCCGTCGACCAGGGCGGGTGCTTCGAGACGTCCCGGCCCACGACCCACAGCGACCCCGTTTTCGTGGAGGAGGGGATCGTCCACTACTGCGTCAGCAACATGCCGGGGGCGGTGCCGGTCACCAGCACCCAGGCGTTGTGCAACGCGACGCTGCCGTACGTCCTGCTCCTGGCGGGCGAAGGGGCGGAGCGGGCGGCCCGGGACCACCCGGACCTCGCCCTCGGCGTCAACACCCGGCGGGGGGACGTCGTGAACCCCGCCGTCGCGGCGGCGCTCGCGGCCTGAGCCGGGCCCGGGCGGCCACCGCCCCCGGGGGGCGTGTCACCATGGGGGCATGACCCGCGCGCTCGTCCGGTCCGTCGGCGGCCGGCCCGTCGCCCCGTCCGGGCTCACCGTCGTCCCCGGCGGCGACCACCGCATCGTGCCGCCGCGGTCCGCGCGCGTCGCCCGCGCCGACGCGGTGGTGCGCGCCGCGCGGCTCGAGTCCCTCGCCGGCGACGCCCGTGACGCGCTGCAGCGCGCCTGCCGGCTCGACGACGCGGCGCGCCGCGCCCGGGCCCGCGCCCGCGAGGGGGGCATGCAGGAGCCGGGGCGGCGGGCACGCGTGCACGAGCTGCAGCGGGCGCGGCAGGCGATGGGCTTCGAGACGGAGGTGTTCGTGGGCGTCGCCCTCGACACGCTGCGGGCGCGGCGCGCCCTGGGCGCCGACGAGTCTCGCCCCCTCGTGGTGCTGGGCGACCACCCGGACCTCCCCACCGCCCTGGCCGACGCGACCCGCCGCCACCCGCAGGTCGTGCATCTGCCCGACGCCTGACGGGGGTCAGGCCTCCGCGCGCCCCCCGAGGTGGCGGGCGAGGAACCGCTCGATCGCCCGGTACGCCTCCATGCGGTTCTCCGGCTTCACGAAGCCGTGGCCCTCGTCCTCCTTCACGAGGTACTCGACGTCGACGCCGCGGGCGCGGAGAGCGTCGACGATCTGCTCGCTCTCCCGGCGGGTGACGCGGGGGTCCGTGGCGCCCTGGATGACGAGGAGCGGGGCCGTGATCGCGTCGACGCGGTTCAGGGGGGAGCGCGCCTCCATGTCCGCCAGGTCCTCCGGCCGGTCGGGGTCCCCGACGTAGCGGAACCACGTGCTCTCCATGAACGGGCGCCAGTACGGGGGGAACGACCGGACCAGCGTCACGAGGCTCGACGGGCCGACGTAGCTGATCACCGCGGCGAACAGGTCGGGGGTGAACGTGGCGCCCACCAGTGCCGCGTAGCCGCCGTACGACCCGCCGTAGATCGCGACGCGGGCGGGGTCCGCCACCCCCGCGTCCACGGCCCACCGCACCGCGTCGACGAGGTCGTCGTGCATCGCCCCCGCGAACTGCCGCTCCGCCGCGTGCGTGAACCGCTTCCCGAACCCGGTGGACCCCCGGTAGTTCACCTGCAGCACGGCGTACCCGCGGTTCGCGAGGAACTGCGCCTCGGCGTCGTACCCCCAGGAGTCCCGCGACCACGGGCCGCCGTGCACCACCAGCACCATCGGCAGCCCCCGCGGCTCCACGTCGACGGGGACCGTGAGGTAGGAGCGCAGCGTGAGCCCGTCGCGGGACCGGATCGCGACGGGGGTCATCGGCGCGAGGTCCTCGGGGCGCAGCCACGGACGCGGCCGGAACAGGAGCCGCGACGCGCCGGCCGCGCGGTCGACGAGGAACGTCGCGCCGGGGTCGCGGTCGTCGTCGAACGCCACGACCCACAGGCGTTCCGCGTCGTCGCTCGACACCGCCGCCGGGTCGCCGTGGTGCAGGGCCCGGAACCCCTCCCACAGCGCCCCGAACTCGGCGTCGAAGGCCCGGAGCTCCAGCCGGTCGCGCAGGTAGAGGGCGCCGAGGAGCTCGCCGGTCGTGTCGCGGATCACGGGGCGCCCCAGGTCCACCTCGGGGTCGCCGTCGATGACGCGCTCCTCCCCCGTGGCGCAGTCGATCGCGACGAGCCGCTCCGTGTCGGCGTCGCGGGCGCTGCCGATCCACAGCTCCCGCCCGTCGGGGCTGAACGCGAACGGCCCGCCCTCGTCCTCGTTCGCGAACTCCGCCAGCACCCGGAACGGCTCCCCCTCGCGGTCCCGCACGAGCAGGCGGTAGTCGCCCGTCTCGGTCTGCGCGTAGGCGGCCCGCAGCCGCCCCTGCCGGTCCGCCAGCCAGCCGATGACGTTGCCGGGGTTCTCGGCGACGCGCTCCAGCCGGCCGGTGGCGAGCCGCAGCCGGTACGCGTCGAACGCGCTGCGGTCCCGCAGGTTGAGGGACACGAGGATGTCGCGCGGCGTGGCGCGCGGCACCGCGACGAGGCCGGCCCGCACCCCGGGGAACGGGGTGACGTCGCGGGCGGGCCGGTCGGGGCGGGCGAGGTCCGCGACGTGGACGTGGTAGTCCTCCTCCCCCGCCGTGTCCTGCATGTAGATGATGCGGGCCCCGTCCCGCGCCCACACGTAGGAGCGCACGCCCCGGTCGCGGTCGCGGGTCACGGGGCGGGCGTCCTCCCCGTCGACCGACGCGACCCACACGTTCAGGACGCCGTCGAGCGGCGCGACCCACGCCAGCCGCGTGCCGTCGGGCGACACGCGTGCCGCGGCCCGCTGCGGGTTGTCGAAGAAGTGGGCGAGGGGGATGAGCGGGGGCACCGCGGGATCGTAGCGGGGAGGGTCCGCTAGCCTCCCCAGGTCATGGCGACGACGCGCGAGACACTCGACAGGCTCGTTTCGGAGCGGGTCCTCCTGCTCGACGGGGCGACGGGGACGATGCTCCAGGGCTTCGGCCTGACGGAGGACGACTTCCGGGGGGAGCGGCTCGCCGAGCACCCCTCCCCGCTCGCAGGGAACGGCGACATCCTCGCCCTGACCCGCCCCGACGTGCTCGCCCGGGTGCACGACGCGTACCTCGCGGCCGGCGCCGACATCGTGGAGACCAACACGTTCACGGCGACGGCGATCGCGCAGGCGGACTACGGCACCGCGCACCTCGCGCGGGAGATCAACGTGGCGGCGGGACGCATCGCCCGGCGCGTGTGCGACGAGTGGACGGCGCGCACGCCGCACAAGCCGCGGTTCGCGGCGGGGGCGATCGGGCCGATGAACCGGACCCTGTCGATGTCGCCGAAGGTGGACGACCCGTCGTACCGGGCGATGGACTTCGACGAGGCGCGGGAGGCGTACGCCGACCAGGTGCGCGGCCTCGTGGAGGGCGGCGTCGACCTGCTGCTCGTCGAGACGATCTTCGACACCCTGAACGCGAAGGCCGCCCTCGTCGCGATCGACGACGTGGCGCGCGAGACCGGCGTGCGCCTCCCACTCATGCTGTCCGTGACGGTGGTGGACCGCAGCGGCCGCACCCTGTCCGGCCAGACGGTGGAGGCGTTCTGGGTCAGCGTGGCGCACGCCCGCCCGTGGAGCGTGGGGCTGAACTGCTCCCTCGGCGCCGAGGACCTCCGGGTGTACCAGGAGGAGCTGTCGCGCATCGCGACGTGCTGGACGAGCTGCTATCCGAACGCCGGGCTGCCGAACGCGTTCGGCGGCTACGACGAGACCCCGCAGGCCATGGCCGCCCACATCGGCGCCTTCGCCCGGGACGGGCTCGTGAACGTCGTCGGCGGCTGCTGCGGCACCACCCCCGACCACGTGCGCGCCTTCGCGGACGCCGTCGAGGGCGTCGCGCCGCGCCGCCCGCCCGTCCCCGACGGGCTCACCCGCTACAGCGGCCTGGAGCCGCTCGTCGTGCGGCCCGAGACGACGTTCCTGATGGTGGGGGAGCGGACGAACGTGACCGGCTCCAGGCGGTTCGCGGACCTGATCCGCGGCGGCGACTACCAGACCGCCCTCGAGGTGGCGGTGGAGCAGGTGCGCGGCGGCGCGAACCTCATCGACGTGAACATGGACGAGGGGATGCTGGACTCGGTGGAGGCGATGACCCGCTTCCTCCGCCTCATCGCGACCGAGCCGGAGGTCGCCCGCCTGCCGATCATGATCGACAGCTCACGGTGGGAGGTGATCGAGGCCGGCCTGAAGAACGCGCAGGGCAAGTGCGTCGTGAACTCCATCAGCCTGAAGGACGGGGAGGCGGAGTTCCTGGAGCGCGCCCGCCGCGCCCGCCAGTACGGGGCGGCGATGGTCGTGATGGCGTTCGACGAGGCCGGGCAGGCCGACACCGCGGCCCGGAAGGTGGAGATCTGCGAGCGCGCCTACCGCGTGCTGACGGAGCAGGCGGGGGTGCCGCCCGAGGACATCGTCTTCGACCCGAACGTCTTCGCGGTGGCGACCGGGATCGAGGAGCACGCCCGCTACGCGATCGACTTCATCGAGGCGACCCGGGAGATCAAGGCGCGCTGCCCGGGGGCGAAGGTGAGCGGCGGGGTGAGCAACCTGTCGTTCTCGTTCCGCGGCAATGACGCGGTGCGCGAGGCGATGCACACCGCGTTCCTGTTCCACGCGTCGCGCGCGGGCATGGACATGGGGATCGTGAACGCCGGCCAGCTCGGCGTGTACGAGGACATCCCGGAGGACCTGCGCGAGCGGGTGGAGGACGTGCTGTTCGACCGGCGTCCCGACGCCACGGAGCGGCTCCTCGCGATCGCCGAGACGGTGAAGGGCGGCGGGGCGCGCCGCGAGGCGGACCTGTCGTGGCGGGAGGCGCCGGTGGAGGAGCGGCTCGCGCACGCCCTCGTCGCCGGCATCGTCGACTTCGTCGACCAGGACGTGGAGGAGGCGCGGCAGGCGTACCCCACCCCCCTCGCCGTGATCGAGGGCCCCCTGATGCGCGGCATGTCGATCGTGGGGGACCTGTTCGGCGAGGGGAAGATGTTCCTGCCGCAGGTGGTGAAGAGCGCCCGCGTGATGAAGCGCGCCGTCGCGGTGCTGGAGCCCTACATGGAGGAGGAGCGCGCCGGCACCTCCGCGCAGGGGAAGGTGCTGCTCGCCACCGTGAAGGGCGACGTGCACGACATCGGCAAGAACATCGTGGGGGTCGTCCTCGGCTGCAACAACTACGAGATCCTCGACCTCGGGGTGATGGTGCCGGCGGCGACGATCCTCGACACGGCGCTGGCGGAGGGCGTCGACATGGTCGGCCTGTCCGGCCTGATCACGCCGTCCCTGGACGAGATGGTGGGGGTGGCGCGGGAGATGGAGCGCCGCGGCCTGGACGTGCCGCTCCTCATCGGGGGGGCCACGACGAGCCGCCAGCACACCGCGGTGCGCATCGCGCCGGAGTACTCGGGCATCGTCACGCACGTGCTGGACGCGTCGCGCGCGGTGGGCGTGGTGTCGGGGCTCCTGGACCCGCAGCGGCGGGAGGAGCTCGCGGCGGACGTCCGCGCGGACCAGGCGCGGCTCCGGGAGCAGCACGGCGAGCGCCGCGCCCGGCCGCTCCACTCCCTGGAGGAGGCGCGGCGGCGGCGGCTCGCGCTGGACTGGGCGGCGGCGGACCTCGCGGTCCCGGAGTTCACGGGGGCGCGCGTCCTGGAGGCCGTGCCGCTCGCCGAGATCGTCCCGTTCATCGACTGGACGTTCTTCTTCCACGCGTGGGAGCTGAAGGGGAAGCACCCGGACGTGCTGGACCACCCGGTGCACGGGGAGGCGGCGCGCGACCTGTTCGCGGCGGCGACGCGGATGCTCGACGAGATCGTCGCCGGGGGGCTGGTGACGGCGAGCGCGGTGTACGGCTTCTGGCCGGCGCAGTCCCAGGGGGACGACATCGTCCTGTACGCGGACGGCGGCGGCGCGGTGGCGGCGCGGTTCCCGATGCTGCGCCAGCAGCGGGTGAAGGCGGACGGCAAGCCGCAGCTGTCGCTCGCGGACTTCGTCGCGCCGGTGGAGAGCGGCCGGATGGATCACATCGGGGCGTTCGCCGTCACGGCGGGCATCGGGGCGGACGGCCTCGCCGCCGGGTTCGAGGCCGCGGGCGACGACTACTCGGCGATCATGGCGAAGGCGCTGGCGGACCGGCTGGCGGAGGCGTTCGCCGAGATGCTGCACGCCCGGGTGCGGCGCGAGTGGGGGTACGGCCGCGACGAGGACCTCACGAACGAGGACCTGGTGGCGGAGCGCTACCGGGGGATCCGCCCGGCGTTCGGCTACCCCGCCTGCCCGGACCACACCCGCAAGCGGGACCTCTTCCGGCTCTTGGGGGCGGAGCGGGTGGGGCTGTCGCTGAGCGAGTCGTTCGCGATGCTGCCGGCCGCGTCGGTGAGCGGCCTGTACCTCGCGAGCCCCGACGCCCGGTACTTCGCGGTGGGGTCGGTGGAGCGGGACCAGGTCGCCGACTACGCGGCGCGGGCGGGGATGTCGCCGGGTGAGGCCGAGCGATGGCTCGCGCCGAGCCTCGGCTACGAGCCGGACGGCGCGTAGCCGCCCTCGGCGGGCGCCTGCACCGGCGGGGCCCCGGTGCCGGCGGCGACGGCGAGGCCGAGGATCTCGGCGAGGGCGACGAGGGTCGCCTCCTCGTCGGGGGTGGGGTGCGTGAGGGCGGTGCCGGTGACGCGGATCGCGCCCTGCAGGGCGTCGCCGTCGCCGGGGGGCGGTCCGGCGGCGCGCACCACCGCGCTCCACGCCTCGCCGCCGGCGGCGGCGGGCCCCGGGTCGCGGGACC
>JBFLWO010000079.1:0-7504 GCA_040757755.1 Actinomycetota bacterium | reverse complement strand
GCACCACGGCCACGACGGCTCCGGCGCCCCCGCGCCCGCCGCCGCGGTCGCCGGTCACCACGACGGCGACATCGACCTCCTCGCCTAGGGAAAGGGACCCGAGATGGCCGAGATCCAGTCCGTCAGCGGGGCGTTCACCACCCAGAAGCCCGGCGCCGCCGCCGCCCGACAGACCACCGACCTGTTCTCCTCCGCCACCTTCCTCCAGCTCCTCGGAGCCCAGATGAAGAACCAGAACCCGCTCGAGCCGATGAAGGACACGGAGTTCCTCGGCCAGATGGCCCAGTTCTCCCAGCTCGAGCAGGTCACCCGGCTCAGCAGCGGCATGGAGGCGATGCAGGTCACCAACCAGCTCGCCCAGCGCGCCGCCCTCATCGGACGCCAGGTCACCTACGACCGCGGCGACGGCACCACCGCCACCGGCACCGTGCAGCGGCTCGTCATCGACTCCGACACGAAGACCATGAAGCTCACCGTGGGCGGCGTCGACATCGACCCCACCACCATCACCCGCGTCGAGGCCGCGCCGTGAGCACGGACCCGCGCACGGCCGGCGTGACCGGCGTCGCCGCGGTCGGGACGACCCCGGCGGCACCCACCGGGCGGAAGGAGCCGCCCGCCGCGGGCTTCGACCGGATGCTCGCGCGGCGCCTGGACGGCGCCGGCGCCCCCGAGCCCCTGCGCTGGAGCGCGCACGCCCGGGAGCGACTCGTGCAGCGACGGATCGCGATCACCCCCGACGTCCACGAGCGCCTGGAAGGCGCCGTCGCGAAGGCCGCGGCGAAAGGCGCGCGGGAAAGCCTGGTCATGGTCGACGACATGGCGTTCGTCGTGTCCGTCAAGAACCGTGTCGTCATCACCGCCGTCGACCGCGCGGGGATGAAGGACCAGGTGTTCAGCAACATCGACAGCGCGGTCCTCAGCTAGGACCGCACCACCGGACAACGGCGGCCGGGCTGGACCTCGAGCGAGGAGGGTCGGCCGCCACCGGGCCCCCGGGCCCGCGACCTCCACGGAAGGGAGTACCCCCACCATGATGCGCTCGATGTTCTCCGGAGTCTCCGGCCTCCGCACCCACCAGACCATGATGGACGTGCTGTCCTCGAACATCGCCAACGTCAACACGTTCGGCTTCAAGAGCCAGCGCACCACCTTCAAGGACGCGCTGCTGCAGAACCTCTCCGGCGCCGGCGCGCCCTCCTCGAACCTCGGCGGCACCAACGCCCGCCAGGTCGGCCTCGGCATGACCCTGAACTCCATCGACAACCTGATGACGCAGGGCAACGCCCAGTCCACCGGCGTCGTCACCGACGTGGCCATCCAGGGCGACGGGTACTTCCGCATCGCGCAGGGATCCGCCTTCACCGGCGCCAACCTGAACGCCGGGGCCGGCGAGAACTTCACGCGGGCCGGCAACTTCACCTTCGACGCGCAGGGCTACCTCGTCACCCAGAACGGCTACTACGTCATCGGCTACGTCGGCACCTCCACCACCGACGGCCGCCTCCAGGTGAACCCCTCCACCACCCAGGCGATCAACGTCGACCCCGCCGGCGTCATCACCGCCATCGACAACACCGGCACCGCCACCACCGTCGGCACGATCCGCCTCGCGAAGTTCGCGAACTCCGCCGGCCTCGAGCGGATCTCCAACAACATGTGGCGCACCTCGAACAACTCGGGCACGCCGGTGAACGGTACCCCCGGCGGCGCCGCCGGCCACGGGCAGATCACCCCCGGCACCCTCGAGATGAGCAACGTCGACCTCGCTCTCGAGTTCACCAACATGATCATCGCCCAGCGCGGCTTCCAGGCGAACGGCAAGACCATCACCGCCTCCGACCAGATGCTCGAGGAGCTCGTCAACCTGAAGCGCTGACGGGTCTTTCGCCGGGGCCTCGCGCGTGCGCGGGGCCTCTCGCGATCCGTCAACGGGCATCGCCGCGCCGTTCCTCGGCGCTTTCCGTTCCCTGGTCGGCGCCATCACGAAGGCGGGTCGCCGTGGCGCGACCCGCCTTCCGCGCGTTCGGAACCCCGTCCTCGGTCGGTCACCCCGTCCGTGCCGGCGCCGTGGCGGTCGTCGGCGGGCCCTCCCGCCGGCACCCCAACGCGAAGCTCGAGCCGAGCCGGCGGACCGGCGTGCCGGCGAGGCGGGCGAGACGGCGCTCCGCCGCCACGGCGATGTCCGCGACGAGGTGGTCGATCGGCGGCGGCAACGGATTGAAGTCGAAGTAGACGGTGCTCACCGGGTGGAGGCCGACCGCCCGCACGAGGCGGGCGAGGTGCTCCTCCCCGAGGACCTCGGCGCAGTTCCGCGCGGCGCCGCGCCTCCGCTCTCGCGGAACGCCGAGAAGCCGCTCACCGATCGCGCGGGCGCGACAGACCGGATGGTGGACGAACCGCTCCCATATCCGATAGGGGCTTCGCGGGTTCAGCATCGTCACGACGGCGACGCCCCCGGGCCGGGTGACCCGCGCCACCTCGCGGAGGGCGGCGACGACGTCGACGTACTCGAGGACCCCCATCGCCAGCACCGCGTCGAACGTGGCGGCGGGGAACGGCATCCGTTCGATGTTGCCGACGCACAGCTTGACGCCGTCCATGTCGTCACCCAAGACCGTGCGGGCCTCGTCGATCATGGCTTCGGATCGGTCGAGCGCGGTGATCTCGAAGTCGCCGGGCCTCCGATCGACCAGGTGGCGCACCATCATCCCGGGTCCGGAGCCCGCGTCGAGCAGCGGTCCTCCCGGGACGTCGCGGAGGAGCTGCGCGACGGTCTCGATGCGGCGTTCGAAGAAGTGCGCGATCGGTCCGGGCCGCGAATGGGCCGCCGCGTATCCGCTCGCCGCCCAGGCCGCGGTGTACATGTCCTCGACGATCGCGTCGCGACCTGAACGCGGTCCGCGGCGGCCGGGGCCGGGACCGTTGCGGCCGTCGGGGATGATGCCACCGGGGGCGTCGCGCCTCGTTGTCACAGCTCGTCTCCCTCGCCTCACGCCACAGGTACGCCGCCCGGGCCACAACGTAACCCGGGACGCGGTCCGGGGTGTCAAGGCCCGGTGATTTCTTACAGTCGCCTGCGGACGGGCTCCACCGGACGCCGGCAGCCGGGAGGGGATGCGCCGCCGCCCGCGCGCCGCGTCGCCGGGCGGCCGGCCGCCGGGGGGCCGCAGCCCCGGGGATCCCAGCGGTGATGCGGGGTTTCCCCTCCCGGGTTGGCGCGCCGCTCAACACGGCCCCGGCGGGACCGATACACACCCTGGGCCGGCCCCCCCGGCCGGACCGTGCTCCCCGCAAGAGGAGGCAGCGTGATCACGCTCCACAGGCTGAACGGCGACGAGCTCGTCCTGAACGCCGAGCTCATCGAGGCGATCGAAGCGACGCCCGACACCCTCGTCACCCTCGTCGACCGGCGCCGCATCATGGTGCTCGAACCCGTCGACGAGGTCGTCGAGGCGGTCGTCGCCTACCGCCGGCGGCTCCTCGGGACCCCGCTCGTCCCGCCGGCCGCCCACGTTTCGGCCCTGGACTGATGCGGCGGACCCACCCGACCGCGGCCGCGGAGCGCTAGGCGATGGGGGCACTCCTCGGCGTCATCATCGGCGCGGGCGCCGTCATGGTGTCCATGATCCTCGAGGGCGGATCGCCCGCGAGCCTCATCAACATCCCCGCGATCCTCCTCGTGTTCGTCGGGACCTTCGGGGTGCTCGCCGCATCGTTCTCCCTCCCGGAGGCGATCGGCACCCTCAAGCTCCTCCAGATCTGCATGAAGGACCGCAAGGACAACCGCGTCGAGCTGATCCGCACCATCGTCGGGTTCAGCGAGAAGGCCAGGCGCGAAGGGCTCCTCGTGCTGGAGGAGGACGCCAAGCAGCTCGAGGACCCGTTCCTGCGCAAAGGCATCCAGCTCGTCGTCGACGGCACCGACCCGGAGCTCGTCAAGGACATCCTCGAGACCGACCTCGAGGCGATGGAGACCCGCCACCACGTGGGGGAGAACATCTTCCGCCAGGCCGGCGGCTTCGCCCCCACCCTCGGCATCATCGGCACCGTCCTCGGCCTCGTGCACGTGCTGCACAACCTCGACCAGCCCGAGACCCTCGGCCCCGCCATCGCCGGCGCGTTCCTCGCCACCTTCTTCGGGGTGTTCACCGCGAACATCTACTGGCTGCCGCTCGCGAACGCGCTGAAGAAGCGCACCGAGCAGGAGGCGGAGGAGCGGATGCTCGTCATCGAGGGGGTCCTGTCGATCCAGAGCGGCGACAACCCCCGCATCGTCGCCGAGAAGCTCAAGAGCTTCCTGCCGCCCGTCCAGCGCGTCGCGTTCGACGACGAGGAGGAGGGCGCCCCCGCCGCCGCACCCGCCGGGGCGGCCGCCGCCGAAGCCGCATAGGACGGGACGCGCATGGCCCGCAAGAAGAAGGAGCACGCACACCCCGACGAACGGTGGCTGCTCACCTACGCGGACATGATCACCCTGCTGTTCGTGCTGTTCATCGTGCTCTTCGCGATCAGCTCCGTGAACGTCTCGAAGTTCGAGCTCCTGAAGCGCACTCTGCAGACTGCGTTCGCCGACGGGGTCCTCGACGCCGGGGACTCCCTCCTGCCGCAGCAGAGCGGCGACCGCCCCGCCCCCGTCACCGAAGGGTCCCCGCAGGTGTCGATCGACATCGCGCCCCGCCGCCCCGTCGACGCCCCGCCCAGCCCCGAGAAGGCCAGCGCCCAGCAGGCCCTCGAGACGCACCAGCTCATCGACGTGCGCGAGAAGGTGAAGAAGGCCGCCGCCGCCGCCGGGCTGAAGGACAAGATCAAGGCGACCGTCGACGAGCGCGGCCTCGCGATCCGCCTCCTCACCGACGGGGTGCTGTTCGACCTCGGCTCCGCGCACCTGCGGCCGGAGGGCCGGCGGCTCCTCGAGCCCATCGGGAAGGCCCTGCTGCAGATGCCGAACGACGTGCGGATCGAGGGGCACACCGACTCCACCCCGATCCACACCGCCCAGTTCCCGAACAACCGGTGGCTCGGCGGGGCCCGCGCCCTGGCCGTGGAGGACGACCTCATCCGGCTCGGGGTGCCCGAGAAGCGCGTCGAATCCACGAGCTACGGCGCCAGCAACCCGATCTACCCGAACGACTCGCCCGGCCACCGCTCGGCGAACCGCCGCGTCGAGATCCTCGTCCTGCGCGCGCAGGGCCCGATCGCCGGCTGACCGCGGCCGCATCACTCACACCGGCGGGGGCCCCGCCGATGACACAGGTGCCCGACAAGGAGCGTCGCACGTGGGCAAGCTGCTCAAGAACAAGAAGATCCTCATCATCCTCGTCGTCGTCCTCGTCGGCGGGCTGTTCGCGGCGAAGACCTTCCTGCTGAAGCCGCCGCCGATCGACGAGAAGAAGCTCGCGAAGGAGCCCGGACCGACCTACGTCATCGCCACCCCCTTCGTCGTGAACCTCGCCGGCGACGGCAGCGGTATCGGCCACTTCGTGAAGGCCGACATCGCGCTGCGCATCTCCAAGCTGTCCGCCGCGAAGATCCCGGCAGGGCACGGGTCGAAGCCCGTCGCGATCGAGGAGGAGCCGGAGATCCGCGACATCGTCAACGAGGTCCTCGCCTCCAAGACCGCCGGGGACCTGCTGTCCGCCCACGGCCGCGACGAGGTGAAGAAGGAGATCGTGAAGCTCGTCAACAAGGAGACGGAGATCAAGATCGTCGACGTCTACTACAACAGCATCGCCGTGCAGTAGGCGCGCGCCGCGGCGGGGCGCCCCTGCGCCCCCCGCGCCGCGGGGCTACGCCCCGATGTGCGGCTCGGGGCTCAGCTCGAGACGCACCGTGGTGCCGGTGGGGGAGGCACGCACGTCCATCACGTCGACGAGCTGCCGGGCGATCCACAGGCCCCGCCCGCGGTGGCCGGCGTGCGACGGCGGGCGGTCCGGCACGAGCTCACCCGGGTCGAAGCCGGCGCCCGCGTCGGTCACCTCCACCACCAGGCGCCCGTCCAGCCACGCCCGAACCCGCACCGGGGGCCTGCCGTGCTCCTGGGCGTTCGCGACGATCTCGGCGAACGCGAGCTCGAGGTCGTGGGCCCGATCCGCGAACCGCCCCTCCATCGCCATCCGGCGGATGGCCGCGCGGACCGCCTCGACCTCGGCGGGGTCGCGTCCGAGGTCGACGCTGTAGCCGTCGCCGCCCCGTACCGGTCCGTTGTCGGTTCCGCCCACGCGCTCCCTCGCCGGACGATCGTGTCACCCCCAGCGTAACGCGCCCGGCCACGGACGTGCGCCCCCGGGGGGAGGGATGGGACGCGCACCCCCGCCCGGGGGACGGGAACCGCGCGGAACCCCTCAACTGGGGCGGCGCGGCGCCGATACGTGGGGCGTGAGCGATGTCCTGTCCCAATCCGAGATCGATGCCCTGCTCAGCGCGATCTCGAGCGGGGACGTCGACGCGGCGACGATCCGCGACGAGGCGAACGAGCCGCGGGTCCGCACCTTCGACTTCCGGCGCCCCAGCAAGTTCTCGAAGGAGCAGCTGCGGACGCTGGAGATGCTCCACGACAACTTCTGCCGTCTCGTGCAGAACCAGCTGTCCGCGCAGCTGCGCACCGTGGTGGAGCTGACGGTGGTGAGCGCGGACCAGGTGACCTACGACGAGTTCGTCCGGTCGATGCCGGTGCCGACCCTCATCAACATCATCACCCTCGAGCCCCTCGAGGGGAACGCGATCTTCGAGGTGAACCTGCCGCTCGCGTTCTCGATCATCGACCGCCTCGCCGGCGGCCCCGGCACGCACCGCCCGAAGCTGCGCGAGCTGACGGAGATCGAGACGGTGCTGATGCGCGGTGTCGCCGAGGGGATGCTGCGGGCGCTCACCGAGGCGTGGAGCGCGATCGTGCCGGTGGAGTTCCGGCCCGTCGGGACGGAGATGAACCCCCAGTTCGCCCAGGTCGTCGCCCCGTCCGACATGGTCGTGCTCATCACCTTCGAGGCGCACGTCGGCGCCGCCACCGGGATGATGTCCCTCTGCATCCCGTACCTGGTGCTGGAGCCCGCGATCGCGAAGTTCAGCGCCCAGACGTACTTCTCCGGCAAGAAGGTGGAGAACCAGCCGCAGCTGCGGCAGGAGATCGCCCACGAGCTCGGCGGGGTGGAGGTGCCGGTCACCGTGGAGCTCGGCTCGGCCGGGCTGATGGTGTCGGACCTCCTCGCGCTCGCCCCGGGCGACGTGGTGCCGCTCGACATCCGGGTGGGCGGCGACGTCACCGTCAGCGTCGCCGGCCGGCGGGCGTTCCGCGCCCAGCCCGGCGTGCAGGGCAGGAGGATGGCGGTTCAGATCACCGGTCAGATCGACGACGTCGTCGCAGGAGCGTGCTGATGAGCGAGGGCCTGTCCCAGGAAGAGATCGACGCCCTCGTCGCGGGAGGTGTTCCGGCCGACGGCGACGCCGCCCCGCCGGCGCCCGACGCCGACGGCGGGGCCGAGGAGGGGGCCGGGGAGCCGGCCGC
>JBFLWO010000078.1:0-7508 GCA_040757755.1 Actinomycetota bacterium | reverse complement strand
CCGCTCACCGTCACCGGCGCGGCCCGCCGCCGCGCCGCCCTCCCCGTCGCCGGCACGCTCCTCACCGCCGCCGCCCTCACCGCCGCCCGCCGCCCCGACCGGCTCCTCGCCGCGTTCGCCGACGCCACCGGCAGCGACCCCGCCGTGCGCGCCGACCCGGCGAACCGCGCCCTCGCGGAGGAGACCGCCCGCCGGTTCCGCGCGACCCCCGTCGCGGTCCTCGCCCGGTCCGCCGCCCGGGCGCTGCGCGCCGACCCCCTCGCGCTCGCCGCCCGCCCCGCCCAGCCGACGCTCGTGCTGGTGGGGGAGGAGGACCGCGTCGGACCCCCCGACGAGGCCGCCGCCGTCGCCCGCGCCCTGCCCCACGGCCGGCTCCTCGTGCTTCCCCGCTGCGGCCACTTCCCGTTCGTGGAGCGGCCCCTCGACACGCTCGACGCCCTCGTCCGTCATTTGCGCGGCGCCCCGCCGCCGTCGACCATTCCCCTGTGACCGCGGACCTCCTCGACCTCGCGCGCCGCGCCGCCGTCGCCGCCGGCGACCGCCTGCTCGAACGGTTCGGCGGGCCCGCCTCCGGCCTGGACTCCAAGACCAGCCGCACCGACCTCGTCAGCGACGCGGACCGGGAGAGCGAGGAGCTGATCCTCGCGATGCTGCGCGCCGAACGGCCCGACGACGGCATCGTCGCGGAGGAGGGCGGCAGCGGGGAGGACCGAAGCGGCGTCACGTGGGTCGTCGACCCGCTCGACGGCACCATCAACTTCCTGTGGGGGCTGCCGCAGTGGTCCGTCACCCTCGCCTGCCGCGACCGGGACGGCCTGCTCGTCGGCGTCGTCCACGACCCCAGCCGCCGCGAGACGTTCTGGGCGAGCCGCGGCGGCGGCGCGTACCTGAACGGGGGGCGCCTCGCGCTGGACGGCGGGCCCCCGCTGGAGGAGGCCCTCGTCGGCACCGGCTTCTCGTACCGGGCGCAGGAACGCGCCCTGCAGGCCGCCCGCGTCACCCGCATGATCGCGGCGGTGCGCGACATCCGCCGCTTCGGGTCCGCGGCGATCGACCTGGCGTGGGTCGCCGCCGGCCGCCTCGACGCGTACTACGAGACGAGCCTCAGCCCGTGGGACTGGGCCGGCGGGTCCCTGCTCGTGACGGAGGCCGGCGGCGGCGTCGTCGACCTGCCGCCCCACGGCGGGTTCTCCGCCGGCCTGCTCGCCGCCCGCCCCTCCCTCGTCCAACCCATGCTCAGCCTCATCGGGGCGGCGGTGCCGTGACCGTCGCCGAGGTCGCGGGCCGCGCGGCGGCCGCGGAGCGGCCCGGCCGGCTGTGGGAGATCGACGCGGCCCGCACCGTCGCGATCGCCATGATGGTCGCGTACCACGCCGTGTACGACCTGCACTTCCTGTCGGCGGAGACGGTGGGCGCCGACCCGTTCTCCGGCGGGTGGAAGGCCCTCCGCGTCGCGACGGGAGTGAGCTTCCTCGGGGTCGCCGGGCTGAGCTTCTGGGTGTCGACCGCCCGCGCCCGGGCGGCCGGCCTCGCCGGGTGGGGGCTGTGGCGCAAGCACGCCCGGCGCGGCGCGCAGGTCATGGGGTGGGGGGTCGTCGTGACGCTCGCCACCCTCGCCGCCCTCGGCACCGACGACTACGTGCGGTTCGGGGTGCTGTCCGCGATCGGGGCGTCGATCCTGCTCGCCCCCCTCGTCGCGCGGCTCGGCGCGTGGAACGCCGTCGCCGGCGCCGCGATCGTCACCGCCGGCCTCCTCATGAACGACGTGCGGTCCGGGGTGCCCGGCGCGTTCATCCTCGGCTTCCGCCACCCGGACGGCGCCGGCGTGGACTGGTACCCCCTCGCCCCCTGGTTCGGGGTGTTCGCCATCGGCATCGCCGCCGGGGCGCTCCTCTACCCGGACGGGCGGCGCGGCCCGCTCGCGGCGCGCCTGCCGCGCGACAACCCGCTCCCCGCCGCCGCCCGCCCCGGCCGCCACTCCCTCGCCGTCTACCTCCTCCACCAGCCGGTGCTCATCGCGCTCCTCGCCGCCGGCCTCGCCGTCGCCGGCGTCGACCTCGGCTGGCGGTGACGGCGACCGCGCCCGCCCGTCCCGGTCAGCCCGGGCTGAACACCGGCTCGTCGGACAGGTACGCCGCCGGCTCGCCCACGGCGTAGCCCCGCTCCCCCCTCTCGTACGGGACGATCACCACCACCGCCTCCTCGTCGCGGTGGTCGAGCTCCACCCGGATCGCGTCGGCGTCGTTGCCCTCCTCGTCCTCGATCGTGACGTCCACGGCGATGCCGCACGCCCGGATCTCCCCCCGGGCGGCCTCCTGCCGCAGCGACGCGCGCAGAAGCTCGAGGTGCTCCACCTCGGTGGCGTCGTCGCCCGCCTCGGCCATCCCGAAGCGCAGCTCCCCCGCGTTGTCGAACGTGGCGGCGTGCGGCACGAACGCGCCGCGCTTGCCGAGGAAGTCGACGCTCAACTGCACCAGCACGTCCAGGAGGCGGTCCAGGTCCTGCCCCGCCGCCGAGCCCTCCCCCGCGCCGCTCACGCGACGGAGGCCGCGAGGGCCCGGTCGAGGTCCCACAGGATGTCGTCGATCGTCTCGATGCCGACGGAGATGCGCACCATGTCCTCCGTAACCCCGGCGGCGGCGAGACCCGCCTCGTCGAGCCGCCGGTGGGTGGTGGATGCCGGATGGATGACGAGCGTCTTCGCGTCGCCGACGTTCGCCAGGTGGGAACAGATCTCGCAGGCGGCGATGAACCGCTCGCCCGCCGCGCGCCCCCCCTCGATGCCGAAGGTGAGGATCGCGCCGGGACCGCGCGGCATGTAGCGCCGGGCGAGCCCGTGGTAGGGGTTGGACGGAAGGCCGGGGTACCCCACCCACGACACGCGCGGGTGGGCGTCGAGGAACTCCGCGACCCGCTGCGCGTTCGCGACATGGCGGTCCATGCGCAGCGACAGCGTCTCGAGGCCCTGCAGGAACAGGAACGCGTTGAACGGGCTGAGGGCGGGACCGAGGTCGCGCATCGTCTCCACCCGCGCCTTCATGATGAACGCGAAGTTCCCGAACGTCTCGTGGAAGCGCATCCCCCGGTACCCGGGGCTCGGCTCCGTGATCCCCGGGAACCGCCCGTCCCCCCACGGGAACGTGCCCGCGTCGACCACCACCCCGCCGATCGACGTGCCGTGCCCGCAGATGAACTTCGTCGCGGAGTGCGTGACGATGTGGGCGCCGTGCTCCGCCGGCCGGCACAGGTACGGGGTCGCGAACGTGTTGTCGATCACGAGCGGCACCCCCGCCTCGTCGGCGACGTCCGCCACCGCCCGGATGTCGAGGACGTCGATGCGGGGGTTCCCGATCGTCTCGCCGAACATGAGCCGCGTGCGGGGCGTGATCGCCGCCCGCCACGCGTCCGGGTCGGCGGGATCCACGAACGTCGTCGTCACGCCGAAGCGGCGCAGCGTGATCGCGAGCTGGTTGTGGGACCCGCCGTACAGGTGGTGGGAGGCGACGATCTCGTCCCCCGCCTCGCACAGCGTCATGATCGCGACGGCCTGCGCCGCCAGGCCGCTCGCCGTCGCCAGGGCCCCCACGCCGCCCTCGAGGGTCGCGACCCGCTCCTCGAACACCGCCGTCGTCGGGTTCATGATCCGCGTGTAGATGTTCCCGAAGCGGTTCAGGTCGAAGAGGTCCGCCGCCTCCCGCGGGTCGTCGAACACGTACGACGCGGTCTGGTAGATCGGCACGGCGCGGGCGCCCGTCACCGGGTCCACCCGCTGGCCCGCGTGCACGGCGAGGGTGTCGAACCCGAGGGCGCGTGCCCCGGTCACGCGAACGCCTTCATGCGCCGCGACCCCACCACCCCCGTGGCGAGCCCCACGACGTTGAGCCCCCCGAAGAACCGGCAGTGCTCCATCTTCACGCAGCGGTCCTGCACCACGACGAGCCCCGCCTCGCGGGCCCTCCGCGCCGCCTCCTCGTGCACCAGGCCGAGCTGCATCCACACGACCTTCGCCCCCAGGCGGATCGCGTCGTCCACCACCGGGGGGATGTCCTCCACCCGGCGGAAGATGTCGACGATCTCCAGCGGCCCGCGCGCCGCCGCGGCATCCAGGTCCGGGACGCAGGGGACGCCGAGGACCTCGTCGCACGCCGGGTTCACGGGGGTCACGTCGTACCCGTGCGCGGCCATGTGCACCGTCGCCCGGTAGCTCGGGCGGGACGTGTCGGGGGACAGGCCGACGACGGCGAGGCGCCGGTAGCGGAGCAGCACCCGGCGCACCTCGTCCGAGGGGGCGCCCGACGACATGCCCGCGAACCGCGCCATCCCCGGCGAGTCTAGTGACCGGGGTGGGACGGCCCGTTCAGGACCGGCGCGTCACGGGCTGTTGCCTGCGCGGACTATGACGCCCGCGAGGCGGCGGCGGACGTGCTCGCGATGAGTGTGGGGCATGGTGTCCGCGCGGGCCGTGAGGACCTCGGGGTCGACGAGGCCGCATCGCAGGGCGACCTCGACGAACTCCCAGTCGCGTTCGCGGTTCGCGGCGAGCTTGGCGAGCATGAGGTCGTGCGGCTCAAGGCACCACCCGCGGCGCGGCCGCTGACCGCGCGCGACGGACGGTGCATCGATGGGCACGAGCCGGTCCTGCCACCCGGCGGGCGCGATGGCGGTCTCGGGCCCCACACCGTGCGCGTAGTAGCCGAACGACTCGTGGAAATGACTGACATCGCCGATCGCGGCATCGATGGCCAGCGCTGAACCTGGATCGCGGCGTGGGGAGACGTCGGCCTCCATCGAGACCAGGAGCCGAGCCGGGGCGTGGGGGTGGACGGCGAGGATCGCCTGGCTTCCGATCACGATGATGTCGTCATCGGCGATGTCCCCGGCGGCACGGATCAGGTGCTGGAGCTCCTCCCGGGTCACGCGGGTCCGCCGACCAACTCGACCACCCGGCGATGCTCGGCGGGTGTGAGGACGCCGGCGAACGGGGAGGACTGGCGCAGGTCGGTGGCGGCCTGGTCATCGGCGGTGATGATCTCCCTGATCTCCCGGATGGGGCGTGCGAGCACCTGCTCCCACTCGCGCGCCCACCGCTCGTCGATGCGGCCCTCCTGGCGCCAACGCCGCAGGCGGCGCCGGGCGTCCGTGATCGTCTGCTCGTCGAGGCGGGAAGCGATGGCGCGATGGATGCCGAGTCCGCGCAGCGCGGCGAGTCGGTGGGGATCGGCGGGGGAGCCGTGTCCGGCCGCCACGGTGTGACGCATGAGACGCCGCGCCCGGTCTCTCCGGGACGACAGGACACTCGCGAGGGGGTGCTCGCCGGCACCCGACCGTCTCGCGTCGTCGACCTCGATGGCCAGCCGCACGAGCTCCGACAGCGGAAGCTCCCGGCGACCCGCCGGAGTCGTCACCGCAGGGACGTCACCCGCACGGACGTGGCGGTCCAGGGCGGTCTGGCTGATGCCCAGGATCCGTGCCGACATCGCGCGTCCGACCGTGCGTCCGACGATCCTTTCGATGTCCTCGCGCACGTCGCCCACCTCCTCGGGAGCCCCCTCGAGCTCTGCGCGGCGCAGGCGGACGATGGCCCGGATCAGCTGCTCCCTGTCCCCGACGGCCCCCATCGCCCCGAACGATAGGCCTGTTCAGGAAAACGGTCAAATTGCTGAACTGGCTTCGGCGACCCGGCCGCGGAGGTGGCGTCACCGGGGGACCCGGAGAGGCCTCATCTCACGAGGACGGCGCGACCCAGAAGTCCGCGGTGACCGTGACGGCGATCTCCCGCCGCGACGTGAAGTCCGTTCCCGCGTCGGCGGGGCCGTTCTGCGCCGTGCCCGGCGCGGGCGGGGCGGGCTCGGCCGGCGGGTCGCCCGGCATCGACCGCCCGTCGCACGCCGCCTTCAGCCCCACGACCTCCGCCCCGACCGCCGCTGCCATCCGCCGCGCCTTCTCGCGCGCGCCCGCCAGCGCCGCCGCGGCCAGGAGCGCCGCCGCCTCCTGCTCGTCGAAGATCCACTCCACCCGGCTGCACACGACGCCTTTGTGGATGGACACGGCCCGCAGGTACTCGCCCAGCCGCGGCGGGTCGTCGATCCCCGCCGCCACCGTGTACGCGGTGCGCGTCTCCGCGGTGAGGAGGCCCGTCGCGCTGCCGGAGACGACCCGCGACACCCCGATGTCGTCCGCCGCCGCTCCCAGGTCCGTGAGCCGCCCCACCAGGTCCGCGATCTCGCCGCACGCCTCCAGCGCCGCGTCGCCGAACGCCAGGCCGTCGCTCTCCACCGTCACGTGCAAGCGGGCACGCCGCGCCGTGACGGTGCCGCGCTCCGTCACGCTCACCCGGATCACCCCGCGCTCCCCGCCCATCGCGGGACGCAGGCTACCCGCTGCCCGCACCGGCGCGAGCGGCACCCGTCACGGCGGTACAGTGGCGCGACAGCGAGGAAGGAGCATCCCGTGAGCGACGCACTCCGCGAGGAGCGGGACGGCCACGTCCTGACCCTGGTGCTGAGCCGGCCCGAAAAACGCAACCCGCTGTCCCTCGACCTGATGCGCGCCCTCACCGCCCGGCTGCACGCCGCCGCCGGCGACCCGGACGTGCACGCCGTGGTGATCGGCGCCGACGGGCCCGCGTTCTCCGCCGGCCACGACCTGCGGGAGCTCACCGGCCGCGACGAGGCGTTCTACGCCGAGGTGTTCGACGCGTGCGCCGACCTCATGACCGCGATCCACGCCACCCCCCAGCCGGTCATCGCGCGGGTGCAGGGCATCGCCACCGCCGCCGGCTGCCAGCTCGTCGCCGCCTGCGACCTCGCCGTCGCCGCGGAGTCCGCCACCTTCGCCACCCCCGGGGTCCGCATCGGGCTGTTCTGCACCACCCCCATGGTGGAGGTGGCCCGCGCCGTGGGGCGCAAGCGGGCGATGGAGCTCCTCCTGACCGGCGAGCCGATCGACGCCGCCACCGCCGCGTCCTGGGGCCTGGTGAACCGCGCCGTGCCCGACGACCGCCTCGACGAGGCCGCCGCCGCACTCGCGCACCGCGTGGCGCAGGCGAGCCCCCTCACCGTCGGCATCGGGAAGCGGGCGTTCTGGGAGAACCTCGACCTGCCGCTCGACGAGGCGTACCGCCACGGAAGCGCTGTGATGTGCCGCAACGCCCTGGCCCGCGACGCCCAGGAGGGCATCGCCGCGTTCCTGGAGAAGCGCCCCGCGGTGTGGTCCGGGACGTGACCGGCGCCGCGGGGGATCCCGGCGCCCGGGACCCCCCGGCGTCCTCGGCTCAGGCGGGCTGGAGCTGGGAGCGGATCATCTCCCGCAGCTCGGCCCCGTCCTCGTGACCGTGCACCGCGACGGCGTGCATCGCCGCCGCGTCGATCACCTCGTCTTCGCGTCCAATGATCTGGAGCGTGCAGCCGGCCACGTTCGGCGTGGCCCGGCAGTCCACCTGCACGCGCTCATCGGCCATGGCGCCTCCTTCCCTTGCACCCCGCGGACGTCGCGGTGGAGGCAGCATC
>JBFLWO010000077.1:0-7535 GCA_040757755.1 Actinomycetota bacterium | reverse complement strand
TCCGGCGGGGCGGCCGCCGCGACGTTCGCGGTGACCCCGGCGACCCGGGACGTCGCCCCGGGGGAGCGGGTGCGGCTCGCCGCCGTCGTCCGCGCGCCCGACGGGGCGGTGCGGGACGTGACGCGCCGCGCCGCGTGGCGGTCCTCGTCGTGGCGTGTCGCGCGGGTCACGGCGGCGGGCGTCGTCGTCGGCGGGCGTCCCGGCACCGCGACGATCCGGGCGGCGCAGGGGGGACGCGCCGCCTCCGCGGTGGTGCGGGTCGGGGGGCGGGCGACGGGGCCGCTGCGGGTGAGCGCCGCGAACCCCCGCTACTTCGCGGACCCCGCGGGGCGGGTCGTGTACCTCGCCGGGGGGCACACGTGGGCGGACCTCGTCGACTCGGGGCCGCAGAGCCCGCCGCCGCGGTTCGACGCGCGGCGCTTCCTCGACACGCTGCTCGCCCACGGCCACAACGTGACGCGCCTGTGGGCGTGGGAGCAGGCGACGTGGACCGCCGAGACCGGGGGGCCGTACCACTTCGCGCCCGTCCCGTTCCGGCGCACCGGGCCGGGGCGGGCCCTGGACGGGAAGCCCCGGTTCGACCTCACCCGCCTCGACCCCGCGTACTTCCGGCGCCTGCGCGCCCGCGTCGCGGCGGCGCGGGAGCGCGGCATCTACACGGTGGTGATGCTGTTCGACGGGTGGAGCGTGGAGCGGAAGGGCCCGGGGCTGATGAACCCGTGGGACGGGCACCCGTTCAACGCGGCGAACAACGTGAACGGCGTCGACGGCGACCCGGACGGCGACGGGGACGGCGCCGCCACCCACCGGCTGCGGGTGCCGGCCGTGACCCGCGTCCAGGAGGCGTACGTCCGCGCCGTCGTCGACGCCGTCGGCGCCCAGCCGAACGTCCTGTACGAGATCAGCAACGAGAGCAGCCCCGGGTCGATCGCCTGGCAGCGGCGCATGACGCGGGTGATCCGGGCGCGGGAGGCGGCCCGCGGCCTGCCGCGCCACCCGGTCGGCATCACCGCCGAGTTCCCCGGCGGCCGGAACGGCGACCTCGCCGCGTCCGGCGCCGACTGGATCTCCCCGAACGGGTCCGCCGACGACCCCGCCCCCGGCGACGGGCGCCAGGTGGTGCTGCTCGACACCGACCACCTGTGCGGCGTGTGCGGCGACCCGGGCTTTCCGTGGCGCAGCCTCGCCCGCGGCGTGAACCCCCTGCTCATGGACGTGTGGGACGGCCGCGCCCGCGGCCTCGGCGCGGGCGGCATCGACCCGTCGGAGCCGCGCTGGGAGGGGATCCGGCGCGCCCTCGGCGCCACGGTCCGCACCGCGGCGCGCCTCGACCTCGCACGGATGACGCCGCGCGGGGACCTCGCCTCCACCGGCTACTGCCTCGCCGACGCCGGCCCCGGCGGCAGCTACCTCGTCTACGCGCCCGGCGGCGGCGACGTCACCGTGGACCTGTCCGCCACCCCCGGCCCGCTGCGCGCCACGTGGATCGACCCGCGCACCGGCGCGCCCCGGGCGGGGGGAGAGGTGACCGGCGGCCGCGCGGTGACGCTCGCGCCCCCCGCGGCCGGCGACGCCGTCCTGATCCTCGACGCCCGACCCGCCTCCTGACGTTTGCGGGGGTACCGGGGCGCGCGTTGCGATTCAGCGATTCGCGCCCGTCACCGCCGAACGACAGGAACCCCCGCAGGAAGCTCCGCCGCGCACGATCCGACTCGAAAGTCCCTGATCAGCGACCCGCGTGGGATCGCGATGCGGCACTTTCGAGTCGGGACTACGTCATGAGCGCCAGCTTGCGGCCGTAGAACGCCTCGGCGGCGCCGGTGCCGCACTCCACCCCGCGCAGCCGCATCAGCCCCTCGAACACGTCGCGGGTGAACCACCGCTTCGACCGCTGCGACGCGAAATGCGCCATCAGGTGGTCGAGCTTCCGGGACGCGACCCCCGCGTCCAGGGGCACGAACACGTTCGGCGCCCCCATGTCCCCGTCCCACTTCGGGATCTCGTACTCGAGGATCAGGTGGTCACGCCACGTGTTCCACGTCAGCTCGCACGCCACCCGGTGGTCCTGGTGCAGGTCGTTGCGCTGGTGGGTGAGGATCAGGTCCGGCTCCACCTCCGCCTTCAGCCCCTCGAACAGCTCCTTCGTGACCGGGCCCAGGTACGGCAGGAACCCGTCGCGCAGGCCGCCGATCACGATCCGCGCCTCCCCCGCGCCGGCGAGGAGGGCCTCCGCGCTGTCCCGCGCCTCCCCCTCCCGTGACCCCGACGCGGTGAGCACCACCCACGTCACCTCCAGCCCCGGGTTCTCGTCGACGAGGCGCAGCACGGTGCCGCCGCACCCGATCTCCGCGTCGTCCGAGTGCGCCCCGATCACGAGCAGCCGGCGGATCGGGTCCCCCGACCCGCCCAGCGGAAGGGCCCGCATCAGCGGGGCGTGTCCCGCTCGGCGACCGGCATCTCCGCCCGGGCCCGCTCCCACACCCGCCACGGGCCGTTGCCCTGCTCCATCAGGTCCTCGAGAAGCTGCTTGTCCTTCATCGTGTCGACCGGGTAGTAGAAGCCGTCGTGGCGCCACGCGAGGAGCTGCTCCTGCTCGATCAGCCGGCGGAACGGCTCGTGCACCAGGTCCTCACCCGGGCCGATGTAGTCGAAGATGTCGCGGCGCAGCACGAAGAACCCGCCGTTCATCCACAGGTTCGACTCCTCCACGTCCAGCACGCCGCGCACGATGTGGTCGTCGTCGACGCGCAGCGTGTGGAACGAGTAGGTGGGCCGCACGCTCAGCAGGCTCGCGATCTTCCCGCTCGACACGAGGTTGTCGATCATCAGGTCGAGCGGCGCGTCGGTGAGCCCGTCCGAGTAGTTCGCCAGGAAGTACTCGTCGTCCCCGATGTACTCCTCCACCGCCTTGAGGCGCTCCCCCACGAGGGCCTTCATCCCCGTGTTCACGAACGTGATCGTCCACGAGTGGATGTCGCTCGCCAGGAGCGTCACCTCGCGGTTGCCGCCGTGCAGGACGAAGTCGTTCGACAGCGCCTCGTTGTAGTTCAGGAAGTAGTCCTTGATCACCTCGGCCCGGTGCCCGAGGCACAGGATGAAGTCCGTGTGCCCGTAGTGGGCGTAGTACTTCATGACGTGCCAGATGAGGGGCCGGTCGCCCAGCGGCACCATCGGCTTCGGGACGCGGTCCGACCCCTCGCGCATCCGGAGGCCGAGACCGCCGCAGAAGAGCACGACCTTCATGACGAGACCACCCTTGCGGTCGGGATCGGGACGACGAGGCGGGCCCCCCACTCGCGCGTGTAGGCGAGCTGGTCGGCGATCTCCCGCTCCAGGTTCCACGGCAGGATCAGCACGTCGTCGGGGCGGGTCTCGGCGATCCGCTCCGGCGGGTGGATCGGGATGTGGGTGCCGGGCAGGAACCGCCCGTGCTTGTACGGGTTGCGGTCCACCGTGAACTCGAGGAGGTCCGTGCGGATGCCGCAGTAGTTGAGGAGCGTGTTGCCCTTGCCGGGGGCCCCGTAGCCCACGACGCGGCGCCCCTCGTCCTTCGCCTGGATGAGGTACTCGAGCAGGCGGCGCTTCGTGTCCTCCACGGCGGGCGCGAACGCCTCGTACCGGGCCATCGTCGCGTACCCGGCGGCCTCCTCCCGCTCCGCGAGCTCCGCCACCCGCTCCGTGGGGGCCGCCGCCGTGCCCGCCGGCTCGGCGTGCACGCGCAGGGACCCGCCGTGCGTGGGGATCTCCTCCACGTCCACGACCTCCAGCCCGTGCGCCCGCAGGATCCGCTGCGTGGTGAGGAACGAGAAGTACGAGAAGTGCTCGTGGTAGATCGTGTCGAACTGGCGCTCCTCGATCAGGTTCCACAGGTGGGGGAACTCGAGGGTCGCGCGTCCCCCGTCCTGGATCAGGACGGCGATGCCCGCGACGAAGTCGTTCAGGTCCGGCACCTGGGCGAGGACGTTGTTCGCCGCGACGAGGTCCGGCCGCAGCCCCTCGTCGCGCATCCGCTGCGCCGCCTCGCGTCCGAAGAACTCGACGCGGGTGGGGACGCCCTTCGCGATCGCCGCCTGCGCGACGTTGCGCGCCGGCTCCACCCCCGTCACGGGGATCCCCATCCGCACGAAGTGCTGCAGCAGGTAGCCGTCGTTGCTGGCCAGCTCCACCACCAGGCTGTCCGGGCCCAGCCCGAGGGACGCGGCCATCGCCTCGGCGTACACGCGCGCGTGCTCCACCCAGCTGTCCGAGTACGACGAGAAGTACGCGTACTCCGTGAAGATCTCCTCGGGCGCGACGTACTCCTCGAGCTGCACCAGGAAGCACTCCCCGCAGGTGCGGACGTGGAGGGGGTAGAACGGCTCCATCCGGTTGAGCTGGTCGGCGGTGAGGAAGCTCTCGCACGGCGGCGACATCCCGAGGTCCACGAACGTGTGGGTGAGGGGGGCGCCGCAGAAGCGGCACGGCGGCGGGGTGGCGCTGATCGCTCTACCTCCAGTTGGTAGCGTTGGGCGGATGCCCGGTCTTCCCGACGGCGTCGTGGTCCTCCACGGCGAGCCGATCCACGACGTCCGCTTCGTGCCGCTGCGCCGCATCCCGGACGAGCGCGGCACCATCCTGCACATGCTGCGGGCGACCGACGACCATTTCATCGGCTTCGGCGAGGTGTACTTCACGACCCTGTACCAGGGCATCGTGAAGGGCTGGCACCGGCACCGCGACATGACCCTGAACTACGCCTGCCCGTACGGGCGGGTGAAGCTCGTGATCTTCGACGAGCGCGACGACTCCCCGACGCGCGGCTCCCTGATGGAGGCGTTCCTCGGGGTGGACAGCCACCTTCTGGCGGTCATCCCGCCGGGGGTGTGGAACGGGATCAAGGCGATCAGCGCGCCGTTCGCCCTCGTCGCGAACTGCGCCACCCACACGCACGACCCGGCGCGCACGTCGCGGCTCGACCCGTTCGACAACCACATCCCGTACGACTGGGAGCCGCGCCAGCACTGATCCCCCCGGGGTCACGCGGCCGGCGCGGCGTGGCCCGGGGCCGCCCGCTCGGACTCGGTGGCCGGCTCCGCGTCCCGCCAGCGTCCCGCCGCCTGGTCCCACCGGCGGTCCCCGCCGATCGGCAGGAGGTACTGGTCGGGGCGCCGCCCGACCGCCGTCTCGAGCTGGTCGAGGATCGCGTTGGTGACGTCGGTGTCCGCGAGCCGGTCGCGTCGCGCCGGCGGCGGGATCGGCTCGCCCCATTCCAGGAGGACCCGGCCGTCGCCGTCCCAGGACGGGGCGCACACCACCACGGGGCATTGGGCGAGCCGGGCGAGGTGCGCGCACCCCAGCGCGAACCGGCGTGACCGCCGGCCCGCGAACGGGCGGGTCAGCGGGCCGTCCCAGGCGGGCGCGTCGGCGGCGATGACGGCGGCCTGCCACTCCTGGCGAAGGTTGCCGAGCAGCCCCGCGACCGACCCGCACTCCCGGATGACCACGAGGTCGATGTTCGCCCTGGTCGCTTTCAGCACGGTGAGCGACTGGCCGAACTGCAGGTGGATCCGCCGGGTCTCGGGGTGGCGCCCCGGCGGCGGCAGCGGCGCGACCATGGCCGACACGTGCACCCGCTCCGGGATCGCGGGCGGCGCGTAGAGGTAGTAGAAGGGCAGCCGGGCGAAGTGCCCCGTCGCGACGATGAACGGCGCGCCCGACTCGCGCAGGGCGACGGTCGCGTCGGGGACGTCCTCGGTCATCCGCCACGCCTCCGCGTGGTCCCGGCCGGTCACGAGCCGGCGCAGCGCGACGAAGTCCCGGTACGGCAGGGCGAAGTGGGCGCGGGCGATGCGGCCGCCCTCCCCCGGCCCGAAGCCGCGGTCGAGCTCACGCCGCACCCCCCGCCCGTGCGGCGTGGCGGCGGACAGCGTCCCGGCGAGGTCCGCCAGGCGGAGCGCGGCCCGCAGCGACAGGCGGTCGGCGGCGGGCCGCAGCAGGCCGCGCACCATCGCCAGGCGCACCGACTCCCCGGCCAGCGTCCGGACCTCGTGCACGCCGGGTCGTCTCATCGCGCCCCCGCCCCCGTCGGCGCCGCCGCGGCCGCGGTGGACGGTCGCGCGTCCCGGCGCACCGGCAGCGGCGAGCGGTCGGTGTCGCCGCCCTGCATCACGACGCCGGCGATCGCGGCGAGCACGAAGAACACGAAGGTGACCTGGATGAACGAGAACGTGTCGTAGGTGAGCATCCCGGCGCCGAACGCGGCGATCGACGCGGCGAGCGCGGCCTTGAGCCAGCCGCGGTCCGACATGTCCCGCTTCGCGTCGCGACCCAGCCGCCGCACGAGCGCCGACAGGAGCCACGCCCACGCGACGAAGCCGAGCGCGCCCGTCTCGAGGAGCGTCAGGAGCCACTGGTCGTCGAGGATGAGGGCGTTCTGGTCCGGGCCCGGGTCGGTGATCCGCGTGCCGTACCCCTGGCCGAAGAGCGGCTGGTACGACCACTCCTCCAGCGACGGCCCGAGGTCGGCGAGGCGGCCGCTGCCCTCCCACCCGGCGAACTGCTGCTGCTCGCCGATCAGCCCGCCCTCCGGGAAGAAGCTCTCCTTGATCGACCCCAGCGTGCCGGGGACGAGGAGCTGCACCGCGACGAACCCCGGGACGAGGGCGGGCCACAGGCGGCGGGTCTCCGCGGGGCGGAGCCACAGGAACACGAGCCCCACCACCGCGAGCATCATCAGCCCGGTCCGCGAGTTCGTCGACGCGACCCCCACGAACAGCACGGCGATCATCAGGAGCCACAGCTTGTTGCGGGTGCGGTGCGCCAGGTAGATCGCGAGCGGCATCATGATCACGAGGACGGCGCTGAGCGCGATCGGGTGCTGCGACGACGCGTACGAGCGCAGCCGCACGCCGCGGCCGGGGACCTCGGGCAGCTCGACGAGCTGCAGACCCGGGATCCACGACTCGAGGTGGTTGAAGACGTTGTACCCGGTGCGCGCCTCGATGACCGTGAACACCGCGATCGCGGCGCCGCCCGACACCAGCAGCTTGAGGAGCAGGTCGATGGCGCCCCGGTCGCGGATCACGCTGACGATCGCGTAGAAGAGCAGCAGGAAGCTCGCCAGGAACATCAGGTCCTTCGTGACGTACGAGCTCGTGTCACCCACCCGGCCGGGGTTCGCCACCACCGACGCGAGCACGGCGACCACGAGCAGCGCCATCGGCCCCTCGAACCCGCTCTTGTGGACCCGCGTCTCCGGGTCGGCGAGGAGCGACGCGACCCACGCACCGATGACGAGGCCGACGAGGACCCGGTACGGCTCGAGCTGGAACGGCAGGTCCCCGACGAACCCGTAGCGGCGGATCGGGATGAACAGGATCACCAGGACGAGCAGCGCGACGAGGCGATGCCACGTCAGGATCCAGCGGTACCCGACCGCGCCGATCGTCGCCATGACGACGAGCCCGGCGGCGAGCTGCGGCTCCATCAGCCCCAGCGCGGACGCCGTGAGCAGCAGGAACCCGCCGACCGCGAGCACGAGCGCCGCGGCACGCCCC
>JBFLWO010000076.1:0-7552 GCA_040757755.1 Actinomycetota bacterium | reverse complement strand
GCCTCGGCCCTCGTGGGGGCCTCGGGGGCGGCGGGCGCGGCGGCGGGCTGCGGCGCGGGCGCCGCGGCCTCCCCCGCGACGGCCTTCGCGACGCGGTCGAGCAGGTCGAGGAGCGGTGCGGTGTCGCGTCCCCCCTCCCCGACCCCCTCGGAGATGTCGTTCACGATCCCCTCGAGCACGTCGAGGCACGCGAACAGGGTGTCCATGGTCTCCCGGGTCACCGCGCCGCCCTCGTCGCGGAGGATGGTGAGGACCTCCTCCATCCGGTGGGTGAGCTTCGCCATGCGGTCGAAGCCCATCGTGGCGCTCATCCCCTTCAGGGAGTGCGCCACCCGGAAGATCGTGTTGAGGGCCTCGCGGTCCTCCGCGTCGCGTTCCAGGGCGAGCAGCGAGTCGTTCAGCGTCTGGAGGTTCTCTCGGCTTTCGTCGAGGAACAGGCCGAGGTACTCCGAGGTGTCCACCCGCGCTCCTCTCGCGTCGTCGAAACCGCCCGGACGTCGGGCAGGGCCCGCTTCCGCACTAGCCGAATGTCCAGTTGTCCACGCGGACTCGGGGACCGTAGGCTCCGCTCGTCCCGGTCATCGGCCCGGGCGTTCACGGCTTTAGCGATGAACACGCCCACGATCATCTCCTCCACCGACCCCGCGGCCCTGAGCCGCCTGTCGCTCGTGATGGAGGGGGCGCTCGGCAGCCGCGGCGCGGCGGACCGGGCCGTCGTGTTCGCGTGCATCGGCACCGACCGCTCCACCGGCGACGCCCTCGGCCCGCTGGTCGGTCAGAAGCTGTCGCGGCTCGGCATGGAGGACCGCTTCATCGTCGGCACCCTCGAGGACCCCCTGCACGCCCTGAACATCGCGGACCGCCTCGGGCCGGTGCTGGCGGGGGACCCGCCGCCCCTGGTGGTGGCGGTCGACGCGGCGCTGGGGCCGCTCGCAAGCGTCGGGTCGATCGCGGTGCGTCCCGGCGGCCTCCGCCCCGGCCAGGGGGTCGGGAAGGACCTGCCGGTGATCGGCGACCTCGCGGTCACCGCGACGGTGAACGTCGCCGCCCGCGGCCTCGACGCCCAGGTGCTGCAGAGCACCCGGCTCTTCCACGTGCAGCAGATGGCGGATCTGATCGGGGTGGCCTGCTGGTGGGCGCTGCGCACGGTGCGCCGCGAGGTGGAGCCCGCCGGCGCGCGAGAGGCAAGGGCCGCCTAGCAGGGCGCCCGGCACGTCCTCTACCGCAGGGGCTTGCGGTAGAAGAAGGTGCCGGCCCGCTCCCAGCCCATCTCCTCGGCGCGGTGCACCCGCTCCGTGGAGCCGACGAAGAGGACCCCGCCGGGCTTCAGGGCCTGCAGGAACCGCCGGTAGATCCCGTCCTTCGCCTCGTCGGTGAAGTAGATGACGACGTTGCGGCATGCGATCAGGTCGAGCCGGTCCGGGTAGCGGTCCTCCAGCAGGTTGTGGTGGCGGAACCGCACGATCGCCTTGAGCCTCTCCCCCGCCTCGTACACCGGCGCGTCACCGTCGGTCCCCGCCGTGAACCACGTCCGCAGCCGCTCCGGCGTGACGGACCGCACGTCGGCCTCGGTGAACCGGCCGCGGCGGGCCTTCGCGAGGATGACCTGGTCGATGTCGCTGGCGATCACCTCGTGGCGCCGCCCGGGGGCGACCTCCTGCAGCAGGAGCGACAGGGTGTACGGCTCCGCCCCGTAGGAGCAGCCGGCGCTCCACGCCCGCAGGCCCCCGGGGGCGCGGGCCAGCAGGTCGGGCAGGTGCCGCTCGGCGAGCTCCGTGAACCGCTCCGGGTTGCGGAAGAGCTCGGACACGTTGATGGTCATGCGGTCGAGGAAGCCGTCGAGGGCGTCCTTGTCGCGCCGCAGGAGCGCGAGGTACCCGTCCAGGTCGCGGCACCCGTGGCGCTCGGCGAAGGACCGCAGCCGCCGCTCCATCTGCGCCTGCCGGTAGTGGGTGAGGGCGATGCCGGTGAGGGACTCCACGCCCGCGCAGAAGCGGTCGTAGTCGGAGGCGCCGCGCGCGTCGCGGGACGCGACCGCGGCCTGCAGGGAGGTCGTCATGACCTCCTCATCGGCAGGTCCACGTCAGGAGGTTATGGGGACTTTCGCGGCGGTGCCCCCACGCCGCGGCGGGGGCCGCCGTCCAGACGTCGCGGGGACCCTGCCGGGTGAAGGCGGAGTCCGTCCGCGCCGGAATGGGCGTCCGTCGCTTCGGATCGCGCCCGTCGCCCCCGAGCGGGCAAGGCCGGGCGCAGCGGGCCCGCGCCCAGGCCCAGCCTCATGTTCGGAGCCGCGGTCGCCTACCACGGTCATGTCCGGGCGACCCGGGACATCGACCTCGTGCCGGACCCTCGTGAGGAGAACCTGCGCAAGCTCTGGCGCGCCCTCGAAGCGCTCGACGCCCGCCCGCTCGCACTTGGGGACCTTCAGCAGAAGGAGCTCCCGGTGGGATGGTCGCCCGAAGCCCTGCTCGATCACGGCAACCGGGATCTCGCCACCGCGCACGGGAGGGTCGACATCCTCCAGTACGTTCACGGCAAGCTCGAGACGCCCGAGGACTACGACGCGCTCGCCGGGAAGGCGGAGCCCGTCGACATCGGCTTCGGGGTGTTCCTCGTCGTCGGGTACGAGGACCTCATCGATCTGAAGACCCTCGCCGGCAGGGACCAGGACCTGACCGACATCCGTGCTCTGCGCGAGGCACGGGACGAAACGTCGGCGGGCTGACCTTCGGAGCGCTAGGCGCCGGCGCGGGCGAGCGACTCGGCGATGGCGAGCGGCATCGCGTCGAGCGGGAAGGTGGCGTCGGACAGCCCCGCCTCGACGACGGCCCGCGGCATCCCGTACACCACGCAGGTGCTCTCGTCCTCCGCCAGGACGGTGCCGCCCAGGCGCTTCACCTCGCGGATGCCGGCCTCCCCGTCGTTTCCCATCCCGGTGAGGACGACGCACAGGATGCGTCCCCCGTAGTGCTTCGCGGCGCTGGCGAAGGTGACGTCGGCGCGGGGGCGCAGCGCCCCGATCGGCGGGTCGCTGGAGCGGCGGACGCGCCCGGGGCCCGTCACCTCCAGGTGGAAGCCGGCGGGGGCGATGAGGGCGGTGTCGGGCCGGATCTCGTCGACGTCGCGGGCCTCGCGGACGGTCAGGGCGGAGGCCTGGTCGAGGCGCTCGGCGAGCGATGCGGTGAAGCCCGGCGGCATGTGCTGCACGATCAGCACGCCGGCGCCGAGGGGCGACGGCAGGTGCGGCACCACCTGGGCGAGGGCGCGGGGGCCGCCGGTGGAGCTGGCGATGACGACGAGGTGGCCGGTGGCGGCGCGGGCGCGGGCGGCGAGGCCGTCGACGGGGGTGGCGGGCCGCGGCACGCGGCGCAGGGCCCGGACCCGGGCCCCGGCGGCCGCCCGGAGCTTCGTGACGAGCTCGTCGCGGACGGCCATCCACGCGGACATGGTGGTGCGCGCGGCGGGCTTCTGGATCGCGTCGACGGCGCCCGCTTCCAGGGCACGCACCGTCGCCGCCGCCCCCTGCGCGGTGAGGGACGACACCATCACCACGGGGGTCGGGTTGCGGGCCATGAGGTCGGCGACGGCGGCGATGCCGTCCATCCGCGGCATCTCGACGTCCAGGGTGACGACGTCGGGGGTGAGCTCCGCCACCCGGCTGGCCAGCTCGGCGCCGTCGCGGGCGTGGCCCACGACCTCGAGCCCCGCGTCGGTGAGGAGGTCCGACAGGATGCGCCGCATCAGCGCGGAGTCGTCGCAGATGAGGACGCGCACGGGCTTCGCCACGGTCGCCATCAGCCGCCCGCCGCCCCGAGCATCGCGTTCAGGTCGGACAGCATCCGCCCGGTGAGGTCGCCGACGAAGCCCATGGTTGTGGGCAGCAGTATGGCGATTCCCGCGAGCGCAAGGACCACCTTGAGCGGCAGGCCGACGATGAAGACGTTCATCTGGGGCACGGCGCGGGCGAGGATACCGAGCGCGATGTCCGACACGAACAGGGCGACGAGGATCGGCGCCCCGATCATCAGGGCGACGAGGAGGATGTCGTCGGCCTGGCCGATCACCCCGGAGACGATCGCGTCGAGGTCCGGCAGGTCGGTCGGCGGGGCCAGCCGGAAGCTGTCGGCGATCCCGGCGACGAGCCACTGGTGCCCGCCGATCGCGAGGAACGACGCGGTGGCCACCAGGTTGTAGTACCGGCCGAGGACCGTGATGTTCAGGTTCGAGGTGGGGTCGATGACGCTCGCGATGGCGAAGCCGGCGGAGATGTCGATGAGGCCGCCGGCGACCTGGACGGCGGCGAAGAGCATCTGCGCCACCAGGCCGAACGCCAGCCCGATCAGCACCTCCTTGCCGACGAGCAGGCCGAACTCGACGGCGCCGACGTCGGCGGCGAGCGCCGCCTGCCCCCCCACCACCGGCAGGAGCACGTAGCTGGCGAGCACCACGAGGCCCGCCTTGGCGCGCATCGGCAGGGACCGGGCGGAGAAGAACGGGGCGACGGCCATCATCGCCGACAGGCGCGCCGCGATCAGCAGGAACACGAGCGCCTGGGGGGCGAGCCCCTGGAGCAGCTCCTCCATCAGCGGGCCGCCCCGGGCGCCGCGGGTGTCGCGCGCCGCATCACCGGATCTGGGAGATGCTGGAGAAAAGCTCGGTGGTGAACGCGAGCAGGGAGTTCAGCATCCACGGCCCGGCGAGGACGATGACGAGGACGACGGCGAGGATCTTCGGGATGAAGCTGAGCGTCGGCTCCTGAAGCTGCGTGACGGCCTGGAAGATCGACACGAGCAGGCCGACGACGAGGCTCACGGCGAGCACCGGCAGCGACACCTGCAGGGTGAGCCACATCGCCCGCGACCCGATCTCCATGACCATCCCCTGGTCCATCAGGCGGCCCCCCGCACGGACGGGCACGCATGGCGGCGGCGGCTCACAGGAAGCCCTCCACGACGGACTTCGAGATGAGGTGCCAGCCGTCCACCAGCACGAACAGCAGGATCTTGAACGGCAGGCTGATGATCACGGGCGGCAGCATCACCATGCCCATGCTCATGAGCGTCGACGCGACGACCATGTCGATGATCAGGAACGGGATGAAGATCAGGAACCCGATCTCGAACGCGGTCTTCGCCTCGCTGAGGACGAACGCGGGGATGAGCACGCGGGTGGGGACGTCGGCCCGCACCTTCGGCCGCGGCTGATCCGCCAGGTCGGTGAACAGGGCGAGGTCGCTCTCGTCCACCTGCTTGAACATGAAGTCCCGGATGGGGGCCTCGGCGCGCTTCAGGGCCGCCGTCTCGCTGATCTTCCCGTCCATCAGGGGCTGCAGGGCCTGGTCGTTGATGGTCGTGAGGGTCGGGCCCATCACGAACAGGCTGAGGAACAGGGCGATGCCGACCAGCACCTGGTTCGGGGGGAGCTGGTTCGTGCCGAGGGCGTTGCGGACGAAGCCGAGGACGATGACGATGCGGGTGAAGCTCGTCATCATGATGAGGATCGACGGCGCCAGGGTGAGCACCGTGAGCAGGGCGAGCACCTGCAGCGACGTCGAGACGCCCCCGTCCTCGCCGTCCAGGTTGATGTTGATGCCGGGCGCCGCCCACGACAGGGCGGGCCACGCCAGGCACAGGAGCGCCGTGACGAACGGGAACGCGACGAAGGCGCGCCGCGCGATGCGCCCCCGGCGCGTGCGGGCGGGCGGCGGCAGCGCCGCGACGATCCGCTCGCGCAGCGTCAGCGTGGGTGTGAGCGAGGCGAGCGGCGCGGGTCCCACCGCGTCCCCGGCGCGCCTAGCGGCGCGTGGTCAGGGCGCGCAGGCGGTCGAGCACGGTCGCGTCCGGGGCCGTCACGGGAGCGCGGAACCGCGCGTCGGGCCGCCTGGAGCCGGCCGACGGGGTGAACGCTCCGCGCGCGTCCGGCGCGAGAAGGTCCTTGGCGAGCGCCTCCGCCTCGTCGCCGGTGAGCCGGACGACGGGGGTGATGGAGTGCTCGGTCGCCCCGACCACGACGAGGCCGTCCCCGACCCGCACGACGTGCAGGTTGCGGTTCGGCCCCAGCGGCGTGGTGGCGAGGACGTCGATGAGGCTGGTCCCCCGAGCGTCCATCTCGGGGTAGCGGGAGGTGCGGATGCGCCGCAGCACGTACCAGACGGCGCCGATGACGAGGAGGACGACGGCGAGGCCGACGCCCATCCGCAGGAGGGTTCCGCCGGCGCCGCCGGTGAGGCCCGTCCCGGAGGACCCGCCCTGCGCGATCGGCTGCGACTCGGGGTCGCGCGACGCGGCGGCGGCGAGCGCGGGCGCGAGGAGCGCGGCGCTTGCGGCGGCGGTCGCGGCGCGCGCGAGGGCGCGCGCCCGGTGGGCGCGGGGGGTCATGGGACGGTCGGGCGGGGGCGGCGGGTTAGCCGAGGGCCTTGGAGACCGCCTCGAGGACGCGGTCCGCCTGGAAGGGCTTGACGATGAAGTCGCGGGCACCCGCCTGGATGCTCTCGATCACCATCGCCTGCTGACCCATCGCGGAGCACATCACGACCTTCGCGGCGGGATCGATGTCCCGGATCTGCTTGAGGGCGGCGATCCCGTCCATCTCGGGCATGGTGATGTCCATCGTCGTGAGGTCGGGGCGGAGCTCCTTCCACTTCGCCACCGCGACCGCGCCGTTCTCCGCCTCGCCCGCGATCTCGTACCCGGCCTCCGTCAGGATGTTCTTGATCATCATCCGCATGAAGGCGGCGTCGTCGGCGATCAGCACGGATGGCATCTCGATCCTCACCTCGGGTCGTCGTTGCGACGGTACGCCCGGGGTATCGGCATTCCCCGGGGCGGCTTGACACCTGCGCCCCGCGCCGCCGGCGGGGTCCCGGCGGGGGGTGCGCACCCCCCGTTTCCGGGTGGTCGGAGGCCGCCGCGCGCCGCGGCGACCACCGCCGGATCACATCTCTGAGACGTCGCGCAGGCGCGCGGCGCGGCTGGCGATGTCGGTGATGCGCACACCGAAGTCCTCGTCGATGACGACGACCTCGCCGCGGGCGATCTGACGCCCGTTCACGAGCACGTCCACCGGCTCCCCGGAGAGCCGGTCGAGCTCGATGATGGAGCCCGGGACGAGCTCCAGCACGTTGCGGATGCGAAGCTGGGTGCGGCCCAGCTCCACGGTGACCTGGAGGGGCACGTCGAGCAGCAGGCCGATGTCGCCCTGCACGCCGGGGTGACCCATGTGGTCGAGGGTGGGGAACGCGGCGGGCTGCACGGTGGGCGGCGGCCCCTGCGGCACGGCGTGCAGGTGCCGGTCGCCGCCGCCGGGCCCCGGCTGGCCGGGGGCGCCGTAGCCGAAGGGGTCGCCGGCGGGGCCGTACCCGGGGGCACCGGGGGCGCCGTACCCGGCGGCACCGGGGGCGCCGTAGCCCGGGGCGCCGTAGCCCGGGGCGCCGAAGCCGGGGTCGCCGAACCCACCGCCCATCGCGGCGGCGTCCGCCCCCACCGGCATGCCCGCGGGGGGCGCGGCGGTGGCGGCGAGCATCGGCTCCGCCTGCGGGAACCCGGCGTCCGCG
>JBFLWO010000075.1:0-7576 GCA_040757755.1 Actinomycetota bacterium | reverse complement strand
CTCCCCGTCGCCCTCCCCGTCGCCGTCTCCGTCGCCCGCGCCGTCACCCCCTCCGGCGCCTCCCGCGTCGACGGTGGGGAAGCCCGCCGCGCGGCTCATCGACGCGGACGTGAAGCTGAAGGTGCGCCTGTTCGGCGCCGGCACGTTCCAGATCCTGTCGCTCAGGGTGAGCAAGGCGGAGAAGGGCGCCCGCATCGCGATCAAGTGCAAGCGCGGCTGCTCGCTGCAGCGGGTGTCGGTGCTGCGCGGCCGCACCCAGACGTTCGACACGATCTTCCGCGGCCGGAAGTTCCGGGCGGGCAGCGTGCTCGAGATCCGCATCACGAAGGCGCAGCGGGTCGGCCGGTTCGTCCGCTACCGGATCACGCGGTCCGACATCGTCGGCACCGAGTGCCGCATCACGACGAAGGGGAAGCTCACCGGCTGCGCCCCGAAGTGAGGTGACGTGGCGCGGGGCGGCGGGGACCGCCCCGCCGCGGCGCCCGCCGCCGGCGCGGGGACGGGGAGTTTCCCGCGTCTCCGTCTAGGGTTCGTGGTCAGCCCCAAGCCACGAGCCCACGCGGAGGAGTGACGCGCATGAGCGCACAGCACCCGGAGACCCTCGCCCTGCACGGCGGCCAGTCGCCCGACCCGGCCACGAACGCCCGGGCGGTGCCGATCTACCAGACGACCTCGTACGTCTTCGAGGACACGCAGCACGCCGCCGACCTGTTCGCCCTGCAGGTCCCCGGGAACATCTACACGCGCATCATGAACCCCACGTGGGACGTGCTGGAGCAGCGCGTCGCCGCCCTGGAGGGCGGAATCGCCGCGTGCGCGCTGGCGTCCGGCCAGGCGGCCGTCACCTACTCGGTGCTGAACATCGCCCGCGCCGGCGACAACATCGTCGCGCTGTCCACCCTGTACGGCGGCACCTACAACCTGTTCGCCCACACGCTGCCGCAGTTCGGCGTCGAGGTGACGTTCGTCGACCCGGACGCCCCGGAGTCGCTCGCCGAGCACGTGAACGACCGCACCCGCCTGGTGTACGCGGAGAGCCTCGGCAACCCGCGGGTGAACGTGGTGGACCTGCGCGCGTGGGCGGACGCGGCGCACGCCCTGGGCCTGCCGCTCATCGTCGACAACACGATCCCCACGCCGATCCTGTGCCGCCCGTTCGACCACGGCGCCGACGTGGTGGTCCACTCCCTCACGAAGTTCATCGGGGGGCACGGCACGTCGATCGGCGGCATCGTGGTGGACAGCGGCCGGTTCGCCTGGACCGCGCACGCCGACCGGTTCCCCGGCCTCACCGCCCCGGACCCGTCGTACCACGGGGTGGTGTGGAGCGACGCGCTGGGCCCGGCGGCGTACATCGGCCGCATCCGCACGGTGCTTCTGCGCAACACGGGGGCGGCGCTCTCCCCGTTCAACGCGTTCCTCATCCTGCAGGGCATCGAGACGCTGCCGCTGCGGATGGAGCGTCACTGCGCCAACGCGCTGGCGGTGGCGCAGCACCTGGCGGCGCACCCGGCGGTGACGTGGGTGGACTACCCGGGGCTTCCCTCCTCCCGGTACCACGAGCGGGCGTCCCAGGTGCTCACCGGCGGGGCGGGCGCGATCCTCACGTTCGGCATCACCGGCGGGCGCGACGCGGGCCGCGCGTTCATCGACAACCTGGAGCTGTTCAGCCACCTGGCGAACATCGGCGACGCGAAGTCCCTCGCGATCCACCCGGCCTCCACGACGCACTCCCAGCTGAACGAGGAGGAGCTGGCGGCGGCGGGCGTGACGCAGGACATGGTGCGCCTGTCGGTGGGGATCGAGCACGTCGGGGACCTGATCGCCGACCTGGACCAGGCGCTGGCGAAGGCGCAGGCCGCCGCACCGGTCGGGTGACGTCGACGGCGACCCCCCCCGGGTCCGTCGGGCTCGTCGAGACGCAGCGGGTCGTCCTCTTCACGGAGGACGACCCGCTGGTGCTGGAGTCCGGCGCCCGCCTGGCCCCCGTGGAGGTGGCGTACGAGACGTACGGCACCCTGAACGCGGACCGGTCGAACGCGGTGTTCGTGTGCCACGCCCTGACGGGGGACGCGAACGCCGCAGGCCACCACGGCGACCCGGACCGCCCCGGCTGGTGGGACACGATCATCGGGCCGGGCAAGCCCGTGGACACGGACCGGTTCTTCGTGGTGTGCGCGAACCTGCTGGGCGGCTGCCGCGGCACGACGGGACCCGGGTCGACGGACCCGGCGACGGGGCGCCCGTACGGGCTGCGGTTCCCCCTGTTCACGGTGCGGGACCTGGTGGCGGTGCACCGGCGGCTGGTGGCGCACCTGGGGATCGAGCGGCTGATGGCGGCGATCGGCGGGTCCCTCGGCGGGATGCAGGTGCTGCAGTGGGCGCTCGACCACCCGGACGACCTGTACGCGGGGGTGCTGGTGTGCGCGACGGCGCGGCTGTCGGCGCAGAACATCGCGTTCTCGGCGGTGGCGCGCGCCGCGATCATGCGCGACCCGGACTTCCGCGACGGCGACTACTACGACTCGGGGCGCGGCCCCGACACCGGGCTGTCGCTGGCGCGGATGATGGCGCACATCACGTACCTGTCGGAGGAGTCGATGCGGCGCAAGTTCGGCCGCCGCATCCAGGACGCCGACGTCCCCCGGTTCGGCTTCGACGTGGACTTCCAGGTGGAGAGCTACCTGCACCACCAGGGGGAGAGCTTCCTGAAGCGGTTCGACGCGAACAGCTACCTGTACCTGACGCGCTGCCTCGACTACTTCGACCCGTTCGGCGACCACGCGGCGGCGCAGCTTCGGATCGCCCGGATGAAGACGCGGTTCCTGGTGTTGAGCTTCGACACGGACTGGCGGTTCGACACGTCGCACTCGAAGGACATCGTGCGGGTCCTGTCGGCGGAGGGGGTGCCGGTGACGTTCCGGGAGATTGCGTCGCCGTGGGGGCACGACTCGTTCCTGCTGCCGGTGCCGGAGTACCACGACACGGTGCGGGCGTTCCTGGGCCGCATGGAGGACGAGGCGGTGCACGGGCGGCGCGCGACGCGGGCGCCGGGGGAGTAGGGCGCCGGTGCGTGCCGACCTGGACATCGTGTCGGGGCTCGTCCCGCGGGGATCGCGGGTGCTGGACCTGGGGTGCGGCGACGGGGCGCTCCTGGAGCACCTGATCCACGATCACGGCTGCCACGGCTACGGCGTGGAGATCTCCCACGAGGGGGTCCATGCGTGCATCGCGCGGGGCGTGCCGGTGGTGGAGGCCGACATCGACGCGGGGCTCGCGGACGTCGACGACGACAGCTTCGACGTGGTGATCCTGTCGCAGACGCTGCAGGCGACGCACCGGCCGACGGTGGTGATCGACGAGATGATGCGGGTGGGGCGCGAGGGGATCGTGTCGTTCCCGAACTTCGCGCACTGGCCGCTGCGGGTGCAGCTGGCGGTGCGAGGCCGGATGCCGAAGTCGCGGCTCCTGCCGTACGAGTGGTACGACACGCCGAACATCCACCTGTGCACGGTGGGGGACTTCGAGGACCTGGTGCGCCACCGGGGGTTGCGGGTGGCGCGGCGGATCGTGCTGGGGCCGGACGGCCGGCAGGCGTCGCCGCGTGCGGAGCGGCGGGCGAACCTGCTGGCGGCGGGGGTCGTCTACGTGCTGCACCGGGCGCGGGACGAGGGCTGACGCCGCCCGCGCGGCGTCCCTGACAAACGTCCCGGACCCCCCGCCGGTCTCGCCATCCGAGATTTTTCGGCGGTCATCCCTCGTTGGTGTGGTACCGTGCCCGGGCCTCCGGGGCAGGGAGGACGTCCCGATCCCGAACAGGGGGAATTTCCTGCTTCTCCGGCTTTCTCCTGCACGACTCACCCCGAATGTCGTCAGGTGGCCGAGGCTCGTGGCTGTCGCCCTCGTGGCGGCGATCGCTTCGACGGTCGTCGTGGCGGCGGAGGCCCGGGCCGAGTCCGCCGCGATCCAGGCGAAGCGTGCCCAGGTGCGGCAGCTCGAGGTGGAGCTGTACGCGCTGGATGTGCGCGCGCAGCGGGCGGCGGCGGCGGATGTGGCGGCGCGCGGCCGGGTGCGTGACGTGGTGACGCGGCTTCGTGCGGCGGAGGCGGATCTGTCGCGGGCGCGGCGCCAGTTCGGTGTGGCGCGGCGGCGGCTTTCGGACCGGGTGGTGGCGATCTACCGGCAGCACCGTCCCAGCACGGTGGAGTTGCTGATGGGGTCGCGCAGCATCACGGGGGCGGTGGAGTCGTACCGGATGCTGCGGCGCGTGGGCCGGCAGGACGCGGATGTGGTGCGTGACGTGCGTGCGTTGCGGTCCCGGCTGGGTGTGTTGCGGCGGCGGCTGGTGGTGGAGCGCGGTGAGGCGCGTGTGGCGGCGCGTGAGGCGGCGGTCCGCCGGGACCAGTTGACGTCGGCGGTGTCGGCGCAGCGGGCGGTGGTGGGGCGTGCGCAGCGGTCGCTTTCCGTGCTGATCGCGGCGGAGCGTGAGCGGGCGGCGGCGGCGCGGCTGGCGGCGTTGCAGGCGGCGCGGGCGCGGTTGGCGGCCCGGGCGCGGCAGCCGGTGTCGACGCCGGTGTCGGCCCCGGATGGGCCGGTGACGGAGCGGTCGGTGGCGGCGGTGTCCGCGCCGTCGGAGGCGCTCCAGGCGATCGCGCAGTGCGAGAGCGGCGGCAACCCCCGGGCGCTGTCCCCCGGCGGGACGTACCGCGGGAAGTACCAGTTCCACCCGGACACGTGGCGTTCCCTCGGCGGCCAGGGGGCGGACCCCGCGGCCGCGTCGGAGGCCGAGCAGGACCGCGTCGCGGCGCTCCTGTACGCACGGGCCGGCGCCTCGCCGTGGCCCGTGTGCGGTCGCTGACCCGCCGGGTCGCGGCGCCGGTCCGCCGTGGCCTCCGCCGTGGTGGCCGAGGAGGTGACCATGAAGCGCGAGGATGTCGTCCATTCTGCGCCTGTCTGGCGGGAGCGAGCGAACTTCATCATCGGCGCGCCGCTGCCTGAGCCGGGTCGTTCAGAGCAGTTGTGGGCGCGACAGGTGGGCGATCAGCGGTTCGAGATCTGCTGTATCCCGTTCTTCCTCTACGACGTGGCCCTCGGTGATGTTGTCGACACGGACGCGAACTTCGCTCTTGTTGGGGTGGCGGAGCCTTCGGGCCGCTCTGTCTTTCGTGTCTGGTTCGGCGAGTCTTTCCATCCGCGGGAGGAGGTCGCGAAGGAGCTGACCGAGCTCGGGGCACTGCTGGAGTCGTCGTCTGCCAACCTGCTGGCTGTCGATGCGGCAGATGCGGATGCGGCCCGGTTGATCGCGGGCTACCTCGCAGAGCAGGAGGGGGCGGGGCGGCTGATGTACGAGACCGGGCGCTCCTGAGCGCGTCGCGACGACGCGCTCAGCCTGTCTCCGGTTCAGCGCTTGGCGTCGTGCTTGAGCTGAGGCTGGATCCACGGGGCAGGGGCGTCGGTTACGTCCGATCCGGGGGGAAGAGTGACCTCGGCGTGTCCCGCGAGCTGTAAATCCGATCCCCACCGCCTGACGGTGGTGCATCGGCGCACGGCCCACCAAGGACGGCGAACCACCCACTAGGAGGCGTTACTGCCATATTCTGCGATGCCGTGGGGCCGTCCGGCGACCGGAGCCGATGACTACACACGCCTCGCCATCTCGACGACAAGCTGGAACTCGTGCCCGCCGCCGCCGTCACGCAGTTCGGCGGCATCGATGCGAGCCGAGGTCGGGAGGACCTGTTCCGCCGGCAGCGCCCTTGCGGGGGGCACCTACTGTGGCCCTGCGGCCGCCGCGTGCTCAGGGGCGTTCGCCGTGGCCGGTGGGTGGGTGGGGGATCGGTTTGGCGGTCTTGCGTACTCGGGTGGGCGATGGGTGGTGAACAAGATCCTTGGGACGGAAATTCGCTAGTAAGACAGGGGCGGCGTTTGTGTGGCCCTCGGACGTCGGAGTCGTTCCAGAGTGTCTACCGTTGACTGGGTGATGTACATGGTGGGCTTGGCGGCCTCCGTGGCGGGCTTGGTGCGCCTGCCGTCGTACTGGGCGGATCGTTGGAGCGGGCGCTTCAAGCTGTCGCATCAACCTCCCCCCTGGTGGATCTGGGGCGATGCCTGGTGGCGGGCCTCGCGGCGAGGCTACCCGGCCGCGGCCATCACGTTCCTTCTCGGCACCACGACTGCTCTTTTGGATGAGCTGATGCGCCCAGAAGAGGACGACCCAATACCATGGCTGCTCGGAGGTCTTCTTGTCCTCGCCATGTTCGCCATGTCTGCATTCCTCGGTGTTCTTCTGTGGAACCGCCCTCGGTGGTGCGTGGCTCCGCGCTTCCGGGATGAGCCCGGCGCCATCGCGGAACTCAGGCGGAAGCGTTCGAAGGGCCGAGGTCGCAGTGGGGGAGGTTGAAGAGCCGCCGGCAGCCTTTGGCGGTGGAGGTGTTGTGAGTTCCCCGGGCGTCCGGAAACCGGGGATCTCCAGAAAGCGCGCCTGCCACGGCTTCCGCAGCTTCCCGAACTACCGGCTGCGGATCCTGCTGCACGCCGCCACACGGCGGCGGCGGGGCCGCCGTCGACGGCCGCCATCCGCGAGGCATCGGCACGTGGGCTGCGCAGTAGTCGAATTGCTCTTAGCCTAATCAGGATTCGGCTATGACCAGCACGACCGGCCGGACCTGGTCAGTCGAAGTAGACGTCCGCGTGGTCGTAGGCGGGGGCGCAGGTGCACAAGAGTCGCAGCGGCCCGGGTCCGTCGTTGGTGATCTGGTGGCGTGACCCCGGGGGGATGAGGATCGCGTCCCCGGTCGTGACGCGGCGCTTCTCCCCGTCGAGCTCCATCACGCCGGTGCCCTCGACGAGGTAGTAGATCTCCTCGCTCACCTTGTGGTGGTGGCGCACCGTCGCCTGGCCGGGCTCCAGGGTGGCCTCCGCGAGGCTGTGGTTTGCGACCGGGGCGTTCGACCGGTCGAGCAGGGACCGGATCGTGCTGCCGTCCGCCGTCGTGAACGGCACCGCCTCGTCACGCGCGCGCACCTCCATCGCCGCGCAGCCTACCCGCCGCGCAGGGCCCGGCGGTTCACCTTCCCGGACGGAAGCCGGGGAAGCTCCCGCAGCACCGTCACCGACGCCGGCGCCGAATACGCCTCCAGGCGGTGCGCCACATGCCGGCGCAGCTCCTCCGCCAACACCGCCACGTCCCCCGCGTCACCCGCCGTCACGACGAACGCCGCCGGCCGGACCAGGCCATCCGCGTCCGGCAACCCCACCACCGCCGCCTCCGCCACCGCCGGGTGGTCGAGGAGCGCCGCCTCCACCCGCGTCGGGCTCACCCACCGGGCATCAACCTTGAACAGGTCGTCCGCCCGCCCCATATGACGGTACGCCCCGCCGTCCACGACCAGCACATCCGCCATCCGAAGCCACTCCCCGTGCACCAGGTCGCGCGTCTCCTCCACCCGCCGCCAGTACCCCGACGTGTTCGACGCGCTCGAAATCCACAACCGGCCCGGCTCCCCCTCCGCCACCGGCACGCCCGCCTCATCCGCCACCTTCACCGCCACCCCCGGCGTCACCGACCCCAACCCCC
>JBFLWO010000074.1:0-7577 GCA_040757755.1 Actinomycetota bacterium | reverse complement strand
CTCCTGGCATCCGGCCAACACAGACCGGGCCAGGCTCACCAACTCCCCCACCACCCCGCCACCCACACCCCACAGGGGGTCAAATCTCAACCGGCGAAGGGGGGTCACTTTCTCACCGGCGCCGACAGTGCCCCGCCCTCGGGGATCACAAGGGTGGCTCCGTCACCCGCGTTTCGGTGGTGACGGCGGCGCATCCCTGAGACGGGACGCGCCGCCCGTACAGGCGGCGCGTGCCGGGGCCCCTCGTCAAGCATCCCTCTGCTGGGCGGGCGTGTGCCCCGCCTCGGCGATCACAGGGTCGCGGTGGTCTCCTTGAACGCCCAGTCCAGCCAGGGGCCCAGGGCCTCCACGTCCTCCCGGTCCACCGTCGCGCCGCACCACACGCGCAGGCCCGGCGGGGCGTCACGGTACCCGTTGATGTCGAACGCGACGCCCTCCTTCTCCAACAGCCCCGCGATCGCCTTCGGCACCCCCGCCTGCGCCGCCGCGTCGAGCGCCGCCACCGCCGGATCCACGATCTGAAGGCACACGCTGGTCGTCGACCGCGTCGCCGGGTCCGCCGCCAGATGGTCCACCCACCCCGCGCCCTGCACCCAGGCGTCCAGCGCCGCGGCGTTCGCATCGGACCGGGCGATCAACCCGTCCAGGCCGCCGAGGCCCTCCGCCCACTCCAACGCGTCGATGTAGTCCTCCACGCACAACATCGACGGGGTGTTGATCGTCTCCCCCTGGAAGATCCCCTCGATCAGCTTCCCGCCCTTCGTCAAGCGGAAGATCTTCGGCAACGGCCACGGCGGCGCATACCCCTCCAGGCGCTCCACCGCCCGCGGCCCCAGCACCAGCACCCCGTGACCCCCCTCGCCCCCCAGCACCTTCTGCCACGAGAACGTGAGGACGTCGAGCTTCTCCCACGGCATCGGCGCCGCGAACACCCCGGACGTGGCGTCGCAGATCGCCAGGCCCTCCCGGTCGTCCCGGATCCAGTCGCCGTCCGGGACGCGCACGCCGGAGGTCGTGCCGTTCCACGTGAACACCACGTCCGTGGACTGGTCGACCGCCGCCAGGTCCGGAAGCGTGCCGTACGGTGCGGTCACCACCGTCGCGTCAAGCTTCAACTGCTTCACGACGTCCGTCACCCACCCCTCGCCGAAGCTCTCCCAGGCGAGCATCGACACCGGCCGGGCGCCGAGAAGCGACCACAGCGCCATCTCCACCGCCCCCGTGTCGGACGCGGGCACGATGCCGATGCGGTGCGTGTCCGGCACCCCGAGGATCCGGCGGGTCAAGTCGATGGCGTGCGCCAGGCGCGCCTTGCCCAGCTTCGACCGGTGCGACCGGCCGAGGACGTCGACGCGCAGGCTCGCGGCGGACCACCCGGGGCGCTTCGCGCACGGGCCGGACGAGAAGAACGGCCGCGCGGGCCGGACGGCGGGGGGCGTGTTCGTCACAGCGTCCCTTCTGTCGGGGATCGGGGTGCGGGCGGTCACGCGCCCGCCGCGGTGGGCGGCTGCGGCGCCCGGTCGATGCGCAGAGCCAGGGGCTCGCCGTCGATCACATGCTCCTCGTGGCGCACACCCGCGAACGGCGCGCCATGCGCCACGGTGACGGCCACCGCGAGCACCTCGGCGGCGATCTCGTCGCGGCGCGCGTCGATCGCCTCACGGATCACCGCGGAGCCGTCGAGGTGCAGCACGATGCGCTCCTCCACCGACAGGTCCGCCGCGCGGCGGGCGTTCTGCACGGCGTGCACCACGTCGCGGGCGAGCCCCTCCAGGCGAAGCTCCGGGGTGATCGCGGTGGCGAGCCCCACGGCGATCGCCCCCTCCTGCGCCACCGCATACCCCTCCGACGGGCGCGCCTCGCGCACCAGGTCGGCGGGGCCGACGCGCTCCACCCGGCCGTCCACGGCGATCTCCACGTCCTCCCCCGCGTCGAGCGCGCGGGCGGTCTCCACCGCCGGCAGGGCCGCGACGGCGGCGGCGACGAGCGGCATCTCCTTGCCGAACCGCGGGCCCAGGGTGCGGTAGTTCGGCTTGATCGCGATCTGCACGAGCTCCGACGGGTCGGTGACGAACACGATGTCGTGCACGTTCAGCTCGTCGGCGACGAGAGGCGCGAGAGGCGCGACGGAACGCGCGATCGCCGCGGACGTCGCCACCACCGCCCGCCCCAGCGGCTGGCGCACCTTGATCTTGCTCTCCGCCCGGGCGGTGCGGCCGAGCGCCGCGATCGCGCGGGCGTGCGCCATCGCCTCGTCCAGGGCGGGGTCGGCGTGGCCCGCCGGCACCGGCCAGTCCGCGAGATGGACGCTGCCGCGGTCCGCCGGGTCGTGCGGGGCGACCAGGTTGCCGTGGATCTCCTCCGCGACGAACGGGCAGAACGGGGCGAGGAGAAGCGCCGCCCCCGACAGGCAGGTGTGCAGGGTGGCGAACGCGCTGCGCGCGTCGTCGCGGTCGGACCCGCGCCAGAACCGGCGCCGGTTGCGGCGCACGTACCAGTTCGACAGGTCGTCGACGAACGCCTCGATCACCCGGCCCGCGCCGGTGGCGTCGTACCCCTCCAGCCGCGCCGTGACCTCCGCGGTCACCGCGTCCAGACGCGACAGCGCCCACCGGTCGATCGCGGGCCGCTCCGCCGGCGGCGGCGCCCCGTCGCCCGGCACCCACCCGTCCGCCAGGGACGCGTAGCGCACGAAGAAGTCGTACGTGTTCCACAGGGTGAGCAGGAACCGCCGCATCGCCTCGTCGACGGCGTCGAGGCTGAAGCGGAACGAGTCCCAGGGGCTCTGGGCGGTGAGCAGGTACCAGCGGAACGCGTCGGCGCCCTGCCGGTCGATCACGTCCCACGGCTCGATCACGTTGCCGCGGCTCTTGCTCATCTTCTGGCCCTCGGCGTCCAGGATGAGGCCGAGGCACACCACGTTGCGGTACGACGGGCCGTCGAACAGGAGCGTGCTCTCGGCGAGCAGCGAGTAGAACCAGCCGCGGGTCTGGTCGAGCGCCTCGCAGATGAAGTCCGCGGGGAACCGCCCCTCCAGCGCCGCGGGGCCCGCGAACGGGTGGTGGTGCTGCGCGAACGGCATCGCCCCGCTGTCGTACCAGACGTCGATCACGTCCGGCACCCGCCGCATCTCCCCGCCGCAGCCGCAGGCGATCGCGACGTCGTCGACGAACGGCCGGTGCGGGTCGAAGTCGTCGCCCGGCGGGTCGACCGCCGCCTCCCGCAGCTCCTGGAACGACCCGATCATCCGCTGCCCGTCGCAGGAGCCGCACCGCCACATGGGAAGCGGCGTCCCCCAGTAACGCTCCCGCGACAGGGCCCAGTCGACGTTCGACTCGAGCCACTTGCCGAACCGCCCGTCCCGCACGTGCTCCGGATGCCAGCCGATCGTCGCGTTGATCGCCAGCATCCGCTCCCGGACCTCGGTGGTGCGGATGTACCAGGACGGCTTCGCGTAGTAGATGAGCGGGGTGCCGCACCGCCAGCAGTGCGGGTACGAGTGGGCGTACACCTCGGAGCGCAGGAGGATGCCGCGGGCCCGCAGGTCCTCCACCAGGCGGGGGTCGGCGTCCTTCACGAACAGGCCGGCGAACGGGCCGAGCCGCTCGGTGAACCGCCCCTCCCGGTCCACGGGGTTCGGCGCGCCGAGGCCCTCCTCCTGGCCGACGCGGTGGTCGTCCTCGCCGAACGCCGGGGCGATGTGGACGATGCCGGTGCCGTCCGTGGTGGTCACGAACGGGGCAGCGACGACGCGGTGCTCCCCCTCGATGAACGGGAACGGCGGCTCGTAGCGGCGCCCCACGAGGTCGGCCGCCGGCAGCGTCTCGACCACGCGCGCGTCGTCGCCGAGGACCCGCTCCACCAGGTCCTGCGCCAGGATCAGCCGGTGCCCGTTCGACTCCGCCACCGCGTAGACGATGTCGGGGCCGACCGCCGCCGCCTGGTTCGACGGCAGCGTCCAGGGGGTCGTCGTCCACACGAGAAGCGACGTGCCGGGCTCCTCCACGAGCGGCAGCCGCACGTACACCGACGGGTCCCGCACCTCGGAGTACCCCTGGGCGACCTCGTGGCTCGACAGCGCCGTGCCGCAGCGGGAGCAGTACGGCACCACCTTGTCCGCCTCGTACACCAGGCCGCGGTCCCACAGCTCCTTCAGGCTCCACCACACGCTCTCGACGTACGTGGCGTCCATCGTGCGGTACGGGTCGTCGGTGTCGATCCACATCCCGATCCGCTCGGTGAGGCGCTCCCACTCCTCCAGGTACGTCATCACCGACTGGCGGCAGCGGGCGTTGAACTCGGCGATGCCGAACGCCTCGATCTGCGGCTTGCCGGAGATGCCGAGCTGCTTCTCGACCTCCAGCTCCACCGGCAGGCCGTGACAGTCCCACCCGCCCTTGCGGGCCACGTAGCGGCCCCGCATCGTGTGGAACCGCGGGTACACGTCCTTGAACACGCGGGACAGCACGTGGTGGGACCCGGGACGGCCGTTCGCCGTGGGGGGCCCCTCGTAGAAGACGTACGGCGGCGCGCCTTCCCGCAGCCGCAGGCTGGCGCGGAACACGTCGCCCTCCCGCCACCGGGCGAGCACCCGCTCCTCCATCTCCCGCCACGCGGCGGGCGACCCGACCGGCCGGTACCCCATCGTCAGGCGGCCTGCGCGAACGCGCGCACGAGCTCCCGTCGCACGTCGTCGAAGTCGTCGAACGGGACGAAGGGGACGCCCTCGTCGCCCAGGTGGGCGGCCAGGCCGTCGCGGGCGAAGACGAGGTCGGCGGCGCGCGCGGCGCAGCGGTCGGACACCCCGTCGCCCACGTACACCACCGGCTCGGGGCCGCGGTGGGCGGCCAGGTCGTGGCGCTTGCACGGACGGCCGCACAGGGGGCACGGGTCGCCGCGGTCCGCCCACACCAGCGTGCAGCCGTCGGCGCCGAACAGCACGTCGTTGGAGTGGACGGCGAGGTCGCCGACGCCGGCGTCGCCGAGCACCGCCTCGATCACGGTGCGGAAGCCGGAGGACAGCACCACGACACGGTGCCCCTCGGCGCGGGCCCACGCGACGAGCTCGGGGAACCCGCGGCGCACCGGCGCGTCACGCCTCACCGCGGCGAGGACCTGCGGCGCCGTCGCGCGGACCGCGGCGAACTGCTCGGTCATCGCCTCTTCCACCGTCATCTCGCCGCTGCGAAGCCGCGGCTCCAGCGCGTCCCACACGCCCCGCACCCCGAACTCCTCGACGATCACGTGGAGGGTGTCCCGGCAGGTGATCGTGCCGTCGAAATCGCAGGCGATGAGCAGGGGTTTCACGGACGGACGAGTCTAGCAACCGCCCCTGCGGCCCCGGTGGGCCGGGGATCCGCGATGATCACCCCCATGGGACCCCTCCGCGTCGTCGCCGTCATCGGCCCGGGCGCCCCCGACGACGGGGACGACGCCCGCGCCGCCGCGGAGGTCGGCCGGGCCCTGGCGCGCGCCGGGGCGTGGGTCGTCACCGGCGGGCTCGGCGGCGTCATGGCCGCGGCGAGCCGGGGGGCGCGCGCGGAGGGCGGCCGGGTGCTGGCGGTCGTCCCCGGCACGGAGCGGGGCGAGGCGCGCGCCGACGCCGACGCCGTCGTGGCGACTGGGGTGGGGGAGGCGCGGGACCTGGCGGTGGTGGCGTCCGCCGACGCGGTCATCGCCGTGGGCGGCGGGTGGGGGACGCTCGCCGAGATCGGCCTCGCCCGCAAGCTGGGGCGCCCCGTGGTGCTCCTGTCGTCGTGGCGCATCGCGACCCCCGACGGCGGGGCCCCCGCCGGCGTGACGGTGGCGAGCGCACCGGACGAGGCCGTGAGCCTCGCCCTGGGGGGCGCCGGGTGACGGCCCCGCGCCCCGTGTTCGTGCACGGGTCCGGCGGGGGGCGCTTCACCTGGGACGCCACGCAGCGGCGCTTCGAGGGGTGCCTGCCGCTCTGCCTGCCGGGCCACCCGGACGGCGCGCCGCTCGCCACCGCCGGCGCGCTGGGGGCGTGGCTGGCGCACGAGATCGCCCGGATCCCCGGACCGCGCGTGCTGGTGGGCCACTCCCTGGGCGGGGCCGCGGCGCTGGAGGCGGCGCTGCAGGCCCCCGACCTCGTCGACGGCCTCGTCCTCGTCGCGACCGGGGCGCGGCTCCCCGTGCCCGACCACGCCTTCCAGCGGGCCCGGACGGATCTGCGGGCCGAGTGCGAGCGGGTCGTGCGGGCGTCGTTCGTGCGCCAGGACCCCGAGGTGATCGCGGCGGCCGTCGAGCGGATGGCGGCGTGCGGGGCGCAGACGCTGCTCGCCGACTACGCCGCGTGCGACGCCACGGACCTGCGGGACCGGCTGGCGGACGTGGAGGTCCCGGCGCTCGTGGTGAGCGGCGCCGAGGACCCGTTGACGCCCGCGTGGATGGGGGAGGAGCTCGCCGCGGGCCTGCCCCGGGCGCGGCTCGTGGTGGTGCCGGCGGCGAGCCACGCGGTGATGGTGGAGGCCGCCGAGACGGTCGACCTGGCGATCGCCGCGTTCCTCGCCCTGCTCGAGGTGGACGAGGACCCGTTCCCGCCGGCCTGACCGCCGAGCGCGCGCAAAAGTCCTAAAACCTAAAGTCGGTCCCCGGGGGGTCGACACACACACCAGGCGCATGGATGCGCCTCCGGACCCCGCCGAGCAAGGAGGCTCGATGAGCCCGCGCCCAGACCCACGCGCAGAGCTGCGCGCCTTCGCCGCGCTCGTCCTCGAGATGGCACGCGTCGACCCGCACCGCCGCCCGTCCGCCGAGATCAGCCGCTGGCACCGCGAGCTCGCCTCCGTCCTCGACATCATCCCGGAGCGCGCCGACACGAACCGCGAGCTCGTCGACGAGACCCTCCGCATGCACCGCCTCGTCGCGCAGCGCGACCGGTCCCGGACGGTCGCCGCCGCCTGATCGCGGGTACCCTCCCCGGAAAACCGTGGAGGGAGCGGACGATGCGTCTCGCGGGGCGGCGCTACGCGGTCCTCGTCGCCGACGGGGTCGAGGACCTGGAGTACTGGGTGACGGTGATGCGCCTGCAGGAGGAGGGCGCGACGGTCGTGTCGGTCGGAAGCGACACCGACCCGCACCGCGGCAAGAACGGCCTCGCCGTGCGCGCCGACGTCACCGCCGCGGAGGTCGCCGTCGACGACGTCGACGGCCTCGTCATCCCCGGGGGGTGGGCGCCCGACAAGCTGCGCCGCGACGGCGCCGTCGTCGACCTCGTCCGCGCCGCCCACGACCGCGGCCTGCCGATCGGCGTGATCTGCCACGGCGGGTCCGTCGCGATCTCCGCCGGCATCGTCGCCGGCCGCCGCGTCACCGGGTCCCTCGGCATCCGGGACGACCTCGTGCAGGCCGGCGGGACGTGGCAGGACGTCCCCGCCCTGCGCGACGGCAACCAGGTGTGGGGGCGGGTCGTCGCCGACATCCCCGCCTTCACCCGCGAGCTCGTCGCCCTGTTCGCGGAGGCCGCCGGCGGGTGACCGGCCCGCCCCGCGGGGCGCCCGGAAGCGAGCTGCGGACCTTCGCGTCGAAGGCTAGCGGTCGCCGTTGGGGCTCAGGTC
>JBFLWO010000073.1:0-7614 GCA_040757755.1 Actinomycetota bacterium | reverse complement strand
CGGGCGATGGCCCTGGTGGGCCGCCCCGGCACGATCGTCGTCGCCGGCGCCCCCGCGCTCGCCGAGCGGGTGCCACCCGCCGCCGCCCGCCCGGAGCCCCTGACCCTGGCGGTGGGGGACGACATCGGCCACGACGCCCTCGTCGACCGGCTCGTCGCCCTGGGGTACGAGCGGGTGCCGCAGGTGGAGGAGCGCGGCGACCTGGCGGTGCGCGGCGGCCTGGTCGACGTGTACCCGGCGACGGCCGAGATGCCGCTTCGCATCGACCTTTTCGGCGACACGGTGGAGGAGCTGCGGGCGTTCTCGCCGTTCACGCAGCGCACGATCCGCCAGGAGCGCAGCGTGGAGGTGTGGCCGGCGGTGGAGCCCGCCGACGGCCTCGTCGACGCCCTCGTCGACCCGGGGCACCGCGGCGCCGCCGTGGTGGTGCTGGCCCCCGCCGAGCACGGCCAGGCCCTGCGGGAGTCGGCGGAGCGGCTGGAGGACGAGGCGGCGGCGGGGGGCCTGACCGACGCGGAGGCGCTCCTCGCGGAGATCGCCGCGGCGAGCGCCCTGCAGGTGGTGCCGCCGGCGGGGGAGCACGAGCCGGCGTTCGACGCGACGGAGGCGCGCTTCGCGGTGCGGAGCCTGTCGGAGGCGGAGGCGGAGATCCATCGCCTCGCCCGTGGCGGCCACCGGGTGCTCGTGGCGTTCGGCCGCCGCGGCGAGATGGAGCGCGCCCAGCACCAGCTGGAGCGGACGCGGCCGGCGCTCCTGTCCGACCGGGGGGCCACGCTCCGCCCCGGGCAGGTCGGCTTCGCGGTGCTGCCGGTGCGGCGCGGCTTCCTGAGCCGGGACCTGGGGCTCGCTCTCGTCCCAGAGGCGGCGCTCTTCCGCCGCCGCCGCGCCGCCGGGGCGCGCCGGCCCGCCGCCCGCCGCCTGTCGAGCTTCCTCGACCTGAAGGTGGGCGACCACGTCGTGCACGAGGACCACGGGGTGGGCCGGCTCATCGGCTACGAGACCCGCACCGTGCAGAACGTCACGCGCGACTACCTGGCGCTGGCGTTCGCCGACGACGCCCGCCTGTACATGCCGCACGACCAGCTCGACAAGCTCACCCGCTACATCGGGGCGGACGGCAGCGACCCGGCGCTGTCGAAGCTCGGCGGCAAGGCGTGGGAGAAGCTGAAGGCCCGGGCGCGGGCGTCGGTGCGGGAGATGGCGGGGGAGCTCATCGCCCTGTACCAGCAGCGGGCGCGGGCGGAGGGCTTCGCGTACCCCGCCGACGACGAGCTGATGCGGGAGCTGGAGCGCCGGTTCCCGCACGAGGAGACCCCGGATCAGCTGCGGGCGATCGACGCGGTGATGGAGGACATGGAGCGCGCCCGCCCGATGGATCGCCTGCTGTGCGGCGACGTCGGCTTCGGCAAGACCGAGGTGGCGGTGCGCGCCGCGTTCAAGGCGGCGTCCGCCGGCAAGCAGGTGATGATGCTGGTGCCGACGACGATCCTGGCGCAGCAGCACGTCGCGACGTTCAAGGACCGCCTGGCGGAGCTTCCCGTGTCGGTGGACGGGGTGAACCGGATGCGCAGCGCCGCGGAGGTGAAGGACGCCCTCGCCCGCTTCCGGGAGGGGAAGCTCGACGTCCTGATCGGCACGCACCGCCTGCTGGGCATGGACGTGCAGCCGAAGGACCTGGGGCTCGTGATCCTCGACGAGGAGCAGCGTTTCGGGGTGGCGCAGAAGGAGGCGCTTCGGAAGCTGCGTCTGCGGGTGGACGTGCTGTCGATGAGCGCCACCCCGATCCCCCGCACGCTCCAGATGTCGATGTCGGGGCTGCGGGACATCAGCGTCATCGAGACGCCGCCGCCGGGGCGGCGCCCCATCGCCACGCACGTGGGGGAGTACGACGACGAGCTGGTGCGGGAGGCGCTCCGCCGGGAGCAGGACCGCGGCGGTCAGAGCTTCTACCTGCACAACCGGGTGGAGACGATCGAGGAGGCGGCCGAGCACGTCCGGTCGCTGGTGCCGGACCTGCGGGTGATGGTCGCCCACGGGCAGATGGCGGAGTCCCAGCTGGAGGACGCGATGCTCGGCTTCGTCCGGGGGGAGGCGGACGTGCTGGTGGCGACGAGCATCATCGAGGCGGGCCTCGACATCCCGTCGGCGAACACCCTGGTGGTGGAGCGCGCCGACCAGCTGGGCCTGTCGCAGCTCTACCAGATCCGCGGCCGGGTGGGGCGGTCGTCCGTGACGGCGCACGCCTACCTGCTGTACCCCGACGGCCAGGCCCTGACCCACGAGGCGGCGTCGCGGCTGCGCGCCGTGGCGGACTACACGGAGCTTGGAAGCGGCCTTCGCATCGCGATGCGGGACCTGGAGATCCGCGGCGCCGGGAACCTGCTGGGCGACGAGCAGAGCGGCCATGTCGCGGCGGTGGGCTTCGAGCTGTACGTGGAGATGCTGAACGAGGCGATCGCCCGCGGCAGCGGGGAGACGCCGGAGCGCGACGTGCGGGTCGACATCCCCGTGTCGGCGCACATCCCGTCCGACTACGTGCCGTTCGAGGCGGCGAAGATCGACCTTCACCGCCGCATCGCGGCGGCGCAGGACCACGAGGCGCTGTCGCGGCTGCGGTCCGAGCTGGAGGACCGCTTCGGGGAGGTGCCGCCGCCGGTGGACGCGCTGCTCGAGGTGCAGGAGGTGCGGCTGCGGCTTCTCGCCGTGGACGCGGCGGCGGTGTCGGCGCGCGCCGGGCGGGTCACGATCGCGCCGGTGTCGCTCACCAGCACGCAGCTCCGGGCGCTGCGGGAGGCGCATCCGCGCGCCGTGTACGACTCGCGCCAGCGCACCGTGACGGCGCCGGGCGGGGCGGCGTCGGCGGAGCAGCTCGCCACCGCCCGCGCGCTTCTCGACACGCTGCTCGCCGCGACGGTGGCGGCGGCGTGACGCGGAGCGACACGCGGGGGTGGGAGCGCCGGAGGGAGGTGCTACCATCGCCCGCCGTGGCCCGAAACCTCGCACGCACAGCCGGAATCGCCGGGGGCGTCGTCGCCCTCGCGTTCGGCGTGGCGGCGTGCGGCGACGGCTCCACCGTCGCGGACCTGCCGTCCGGGGTGGTGGCCCGCTTCGGCGACCACGAGGTCACGGCCGACGAGCTGCAGCGCGCCGTGGACCAGCAGATCGCGCAGGCCGAGCAGCAGGGCCAGACCGCGCCGAAGAAGGGCAGCGACGCCTACGACGCGCTGCGCCGCCAGGTGCTGGACAACATCAAGATCCAGCGGCTGGTCGAGGTGGAGAGCCGCAAGTGCGGCACCCCCTGCAAGGTCACCGAGGCGGACGTCACGAAGGAGCTCCGCCGCGTCCGGGACCAGAACTTCCAGGGGTCGCAGAAGAAGCTCGACGACTTCCTGAAGCAGTCGAAGCTCACCGTCGACGACGCCCGCCGCATCCTGCGCTTCTCCCTGCAGCAGCCGAAGCTGTTCGACAACGTCACGAAGGGCGTGCGGTTCACCGCCGCCGACGCGCGCCGCTACTACCAGCAGAACATCGCCCAGTTCCGGGTGCCGGCGGGCCGCACCGCCCGCCACATCCTGGTGAAGTCGAAGGCCGAGGCCGACGCCATCGCCGCCACGCTCACCGACGCGACGTTCGCGGCGGTGGCGAAGAAGGAGTCCCTCGACCCCGGCTCCGGATCGCAGGGCGGCGACCTCGGGCCGATCCAGCGCGGCCAGCTCGTGCCGGAGTTCGAGGCGGTGGCGTTCCGGCTGAAGGACGGGGAGATCTCCGCGCCGGTGAAGACCCAGTTCGGCTGGCACATCATCCAGGTGCACGTCACCCCGGCCCGCACCACCCCGTTCTCCGAGGCGAAGGACGGCATCGTCGAGAGCCAGCTGCAGCAGAAGCGGCAGGAGGCGTTCGCGACGTGGCGCGACGGCATCATCAAGCAGTGGGACAAGCGGGCGAAGTACGCCGAGGAGTCCCTCGCCCCGCCGTCGACCGACGCGACGACGACCGCGGGGACGACCGGCGGCTGACGTGATCGCGGTGGTGGGTCTCGGCCCGGGCGACCCGGACGCCGTCCCCGCCGCCGCCCTGCAGGCGGTGCGCCGCGGCGGCCCGGTGCTGGCGCCGGAGCTGCCGGAGGGGCTCGCGGCGGTGTTGGGGGTGGCGGTGGCGCCGCTTCCACCGCTGGGGGAGGTGCCGGACGGCGCGGTGATCGCCGCGCCGGACGCGGCGGCGTACCGCATCGCCCGCGACCTGCCGGATGCGGTGACGGTGCCGGGGCGCGACGCGCTGCGGGCCCGGGCGATCGGGGCGGAGGTGGCGAGGCTGGCGGCGGTGGGGGCCCGGTTGCGGCGGGACTGCCCGTGGGACCGGGAGCAGACGGCGGAGACGATCGTGCCGCACACGATCGAGGAGGCGTTCGAGGTGGCGGAGGCCGTCGCCTCGGGGGACCCGGCGAAGCAGGCGGACGAGCTGGGCGACCTCCTCTTCCAGTCGGTGTTCCTGGCGCAGCTCCTGGAGGAGCCGGGGCTCGCGGACCTGGCGGGGATCGCGGGCGGCCAGGCGGACAAGCTGGTGTCGCGCCACCCGCACGTGTACGGGGACGAGGCGGGGCGGGCGGCGCTTCGCAGCCACGACCCGGAGGGGGTGGTGGACATGTGGGAGCGGCGCAAGCGGGAGGAGCGCGCCGACCAGGGGATCTTCCACGACCTGCCGCGCGGCCTGCCGGCCCTGGCGTACGCGACGAAGGCGCAGAAGCGGGCCGCCGCCGTGGGCTTCGACTTCCGCTCCGCCGGGGAGGCGATCGGGAAGGTGGAGCAGGAGCTGGCGGAGCTTCGCGCCGCGCCGGACGCGCACGAGCTGGGGGACGTCCTGTTCGCGTGCGTGGCGGTGGGGCGGGCCCTGGGGGTGGACGTGGAGCTTGCGGTGCGGGCGGCGGCGGTGCGGTTCCGCGCCCGGGTGGAGCGCGCCGCGGAGCTTGCGGCCCGGGCGGGGGTGCGGTTCGAGGACGCGGGGGACGAGGCGCGGCTGGCGTGGTACGAGCGGGCGAAGTCCGAGGTCGCCGGGGACTGACCTTCATCCCCCCGGCACGCCTCCGGCGCACCGGCCTCTTGCCGGGCGGCCCCTTAGACTGCCGCGGCAACCTCGCCATCACCGGCCACGGAGAGCCCATGTCCGAGATCACCCATGTCGCCGCCCGCCAGATCCTCGATTCCCGCGGCCAGCCCACGGTGGAGGTCGAGGTGGAGCTGCTCTCGGGTGCCGTCGGGCGTGCCGCGGTGCCGTCGGGGGCGAGCACCGGCACGCACGAGGCGCTGGAGCTGCGTGACGGCGACCCGCAGGCGTACGGCGGGAAGGGCGTGCTGAAGGCCGTCGCGAACGTGGAGGACGAGCTCGCCGGGATCCTGATCGGCCAGGACGCGTCGGAGCAGGCCGTGATCGACCGGATGATGATCGAGCTGGACGGCACGCCGACGAAGTCGCGGCTGGGGGCGAACGCGATCCTGGGCTGCTCGATGGCGGTGGCGCAGGCGGCGTCGGTGAGCGCCGGGCTGCCGCTGTACCGCTACCTGGGCGGGGCGCGGGCGCATCTTCTGCCGGTGCCGCTCATGAACATCCTGAACGGCGGGAAGCACGCGGACAACACCGTGGACATGCAGGAGTTCATGGTGGCGCCGGTGGGGGCGCGCAGCTTCGCGGAGGCGCTGCAGATGGGCGCGGAGGTGTACGCGGCCCTGAAGTCCGGGTTGAAGGGGCGGGGCCTGGCGACGGGGGTGGGGGACGAGGGCGGCTTCGCCCCGGACCTGGCGAACAACCGTGAGGCCCTGGACGTGATCGTGGAGGCGGTGGAGCGCGCCGGCTACCGCCTGGGTGACGACGTGGCGTTCGCCCTGGACCCGGCGTCGACGGAGTACTTCGTGGACGGCGCGTACGTGCTGGAGGGGGAGGGGCGCACCCTGAGCGCGGAGGAGATGGTCGACTACTGGGCGGATCTCGTGGACCAGTACCCGATCGTGTCGATCGAGGACGCGATGGCGGAGGAGGACTGGGACGGCTGGCGGCTCCTGACGGAGCGGGTCGGCGACCGGGTGCAGCTCGTCGGCGACGACCTGTTCGTGACGAACACGGCTCGGCTGGCGGAGGGCATCACCCGCGGGGTGGGGAACGCGATCCTCATCAAGCTGAACCAGATCGGCACGTTGACGGAGACGTTGGCGGCGATGGAGATGGCGTCGCGGGCGGGGTACGCGTCGATCGCGTCGCACCGGTCGGGCGAGACGGAGGACACGTTCATCGCGGACCTGGCGGTGGCGACGGGCTGCGGCCAGATCAAGACGGGGGCGCCGTCGCGCAGCGAGCGGGTGGCGAAGTACAACCAGCTTCTGCGGATCGAGTCCCTGGTGGGTCCGGGCGCGACGTACGCGGGGCGGGACACGTTCGCGCGGAGGGCGTGACGGCGGCGGCAGGAACACGGGGCGGGACCGCGTACCGGTTGTCAACGCGGGGGCGTTCCGGGACCCCGCCGACACGGAGGTCATGCCGCGAAACGGCCGTTGAAGCGTCTCGTCGCGACGGGGTGCGTGGCGGGGATCGTCCTCGGGTACGCCGGGCCGGTGCGCGGCTACCTGGGGCAGCGGTCGGAGCTGGCGCGGGAGCGTGTGGAGCTTTCGCGGCTGGAGTCGACGCGGGATCGCCTGGTGCGGCGCCTGGACGCGTTGAACGACCCCGTGGTGCTGGAGGTGGTGGCGCGGGAGCTGGGGTTCGTGCGGCCGGGGGAGCGCGTGTTCTTCATCAGCCGGGGGTCGCGGCAGGGGCCGTAGCCCCCGGCGTGCGGCGGCCGTGAGCGTGCCGCCGGATGCGGAGGCGGTGCGGCGGGTGATCGGCCGCGCCCCCCTCGCCGGGTTTTCGGTGTCGGTGCGGTGCCCGCATGGGGCGCCGGCGGTGATCGCGAACGACCCGGTGGACGCGGAGGGCAGGCCGTTTCCGACGCGGCACTGGCTGTGCTGCCGTGCCTTGGTGGATGCGGTGAGTCGCCTGGAGGCGGGGGGCGGGGTGCGGGACCTGGAGGGGGATCCTGATTTTGCGGGGGCGTTGGCGGCGGCGCAGGCGGAGCATCGGCGGCTGCATGCGGGGCACAACGTGGGCGGGGTGCGGGATCCTTCACGCGTGAAGTGTCTGCATGCGCATCTGGCGTTCGCGTTGGCGTGCGGGGGGAGCCCGGTGGGGGACTGGATCCTGGACCGGTCGGGGGCGGCGTTCCCGGCGCGCTGCTGCGTGGAGGTGGTGGGGTGACGGACGCGGCGGCGGTGGAGAGCGCGGTGGTGGCGTGGCGTCGCGGGGTGGGGCGGCTCGAGGAGCCGGGCGCGGCGCGGGCGGCGCGGTGGCGGGTGGTGGAGGCGGTGACGGTGGAGCTTCGCCGCCGCGTGGGCCCCACGTTCACCCTGGGGCAGCTGGTGGACGCGTATGACGAGGCGACCGGGTGGTTCACGGAGCTTGCGGCGCGGGTGGCGCCGGGCGTGCCGGATGCGTGGGACGCGTCGGTGGCCCTGGACGGCGCGTTCGGCCTGTACGCGCGGGGCGCGGTGGGGGAGCTCCCGGCGTGACGGACCTGGATCTGCGTCCCCCGGT
>JBFLWO010000072.1:0-7623 GCA_040757755.1 Actinomycetota bacterium | reverse complement strand
GCCGGAGATCGCGGCGTACGTCGCCGCGGACGAGACCGTGGAGGCTCTGCGGGGCCTCGCGCGGGCGACGGGCGACGAGGAGGTGCGCGCCTGGGCGCGCGAGGCCTTGCGCGGGCTGGAGGCGCCGCAGGAGCCGGAGGCCCTGTCGGCGCTGCACGGCCTCGCGGCCGGCGACCCGCCGGAGGACCCGGCGGAGGACGCGGTGTGGGTGGCGGCGGTGCAGGCGCTCGCGGAGCAGGCCATCGCCCTGGCGCTGGCGTCGGAGCCGCGGCAGGAGCAACCTCCGGGCCCTTCGGAGGGGTAGGGGCCAGGGGCCCGGCTACCGCGGGGGACGCCACCCGCCGAGCGCGTCCTCCAGGGCCGCGGCCGCCGCGAGCGCGACGTCCTCCCGCCACGGGTGGGCCGCGACCTGCACTCCGATGGGGAGCCCCTCCGGGGACGTGCCGCACCGCACGACCGCGACCGGCCACCCCGCCAGGTTGAACGGGTGCGGGTACGTGAACCCCGCGGGGCGGGCGGCGACGCCGATCGTGCCGAGCGGCGGGGCGGGCGCCGCCGTGACCGGGGCGAGGAGCACGTCGAGGTCCCGGGCGAAGGCGAGGAGCTCGGCCCGGAACCGCGCGCTCTCCTGGAGCAGCTCCACGTAGCGGTCCGCTCCGACGGGTTCCCGGATCGGGAACCGGCCGAACGTCGACTCACGCGTGCCGACCGCGTCGAGCAGGCGTGCGATCCAGGCGCCGCCGTCCCCGACGATGAGCTGCGACACGATGTCGGGGGCGCGGTCGAGCCCCGGCGGCGCCGCATCCCGCACGGTGGCGCCGCGCTCCGCGAGCGCGCGCGCCGCGTCGTCCAGGGTCGCGGCGGTCGCCGCATCCGGCGCGTCCAGGCCGTTGTGGCGCACCACCCCGACGCGCAGGCCGCCTATCGGCACGTCCTCGTGGCGGCCGAGGGGGACCGGGGCGACCCCGGGGTCCACGCCGTCCGGGCCGCAGATCACCGCGAGCGCCGCGGCGACGTCGGCGACGCGACGGCCGATCGGCCCGGTCTGCGCCAGGGCCGCGACGTGGCTCGCGAGCCCCCCGGACTGCCCGGTCTGCGGCACCCGGCCCGCCGTCGGCTTCACCGCCGCCACGCCGCAGAAGTGCGCGGGGATGCGGAGGCTGCCCGCCGCGTCCGTCCCCACGTCGAGGGGCGTGAGGCACGCCGCCACCGCCGCCGCCGCCCCGCCGCTCGACCCGCCCGGCGAGCGCGCCGGGTCGTACGGGTTGCGCGTCGCGCCGTGCAGGGCGTTGTCCGTCTCGTAGCTCATCGCGAGCTCCGAGACGTTCGTCTTGCCCAGGAGGATCCCGCCGGCGTCCCGCAGACGCGCGACCACCGTCGCGTCGGCGTCCGGGACGCGGCGGGCGCACCCCGCCGTGCCCCACGTCGTCACGACGCCCGCGGTGTCGATCGTGTCCTTGACCGTGAAGGGCACCCCGTGAAGCGGCGGAAGCGGGTCGCCGCGGGCGCGCGCCCGGTCGGCGCGCCGCGCCTCGGCGAGCGCCCGGTCCGGCGCGAGCGCCACGACGGCGTTCAGGGCGGGGTTTCGCTCCGCGATGCGCGCCAGATGGACGCGCACCACCTCCACGCTCGACACCTCGCCACGCCGGATCGCCCCGGCGAGCTCGAGGGCCGACCGGGAGGCGAGGGTCACGCCCGGCGCGCCCCCGGGGTGAGGCCGGCGCGCTCGAGGATCTCGGGGACCTTCTCCTCCCACGCGACCGCCATGACGTGGCAGCCGGCGACGCCGTCCATCTCACGGAGGCGCTCGATGATCTCGACGCAGATCCGCAGGCCCTCCTCACCCTCGTCGGAGGCCCCCTCCATCCGGGCGATGAGCTCCTCCGGCACCTCCACGCCCCACACCTTGTCGCGCATGTGGATCGCCATCCGCAGGTGCTTGAACGGGCCGACGCCGATGATCAGGTTCGGCCAGCGGGGCAGGTCCGCGGCGCGCAGCCGGTCGAGGAAGCGCTCCAGCACGTCCGGCATGAAGCACAGCTGCGTCTGGAAGAAGTCGGCGCCCAGCTCGAGGCGGGCGCGGATCTTCGAGATCTCGGTGTCGGGGTCCGACGTCATCGGGTTCGCCGTCGCGCCGATCACGAGGTGCGGCGCCGGCCCCTGCAGCTCCTCGCCGGCCTCGTTCATGAAGCGGCCGGCGCGCAGGCCCTGCTGCAGGGCGATGAGGCCGTGCGTGTCGATGTCGTTCACCGTCGCGGCGTCCGGGTGGTTGCCCACCTTCATCGGGTCGCCGCTCATCGCGAGCGTGTTGTGGATGCCGAGCGCCGACGCGCCGAGGAGGTCCGAGGTGAGCGCCAGGCGGTTGCGGTCGCGCACCGTCATCTGCATGACGGGCTCCGCCCCGTTGTCGAGGGCGATGCGCCCCGCCGCCAGCGGGCACATGCGCGACTGCGCCGTCTGGTTGTCGGTGATGTTCACCCCGTCGCAGAGGGGCCCGAGGAGGCGCGCCTTCACGGCGACCGCCGCGGGGTCCGCGCTCTTCGGCGGGCCGAGCTCGCTGGTGACGGCGAAGCGTCCCTCGCGCAGCGCGGTCTCGAGGCGTGTGGGGGCCGGCATCGGCGGCGACGATACCAGCACGACCGCGTCCCCACCCCCCGGGCCGGGCGCCCGCGCCGCTACCGTGAGGCCGTGACGACGCCCCGCCCCGGCTCCCGCGCGCACGTCCTCGCGGTCGTCGGGCGGCTCGCCGCGGCGTACGGGCCGCTGCCGTGGACGCGGCGCAACGCGCCGGTCGCCGAGCTCGTCACGACGATCCTGTCGCACGCCACCACCGACGCGAACGAGCGGCGGGCGTTCGCGCGTCTCACCGCCCGCTACCCCACGTGGGACGCCGTCCGGGCCGCGCCCGTGGAGGACGTGATGGACGCCGTGCGCCCCGCCGGGATGCCGACGCAGAAGGCGCCGCGCATCCAGCGCGCCCTGGCCGCCGTCGCCGCGGACCCGCGCGGCGGGGACCTCGAATGGCTCGGCGAGGTCCCGCTCCCCGAGGCGATGGCGTGGCTCACCTCTCTCGACGGCGTTGGCCCGAAGACCGCGGCGTGCGTCATGTGCTTCAGCTTCGGGCGCCCCGTGCTGCCCGTCGACACGCACGTGCACCGCATCGCGCTGCGGCTGCGTCTCGTGCCGGCCGGGACGGCGCCGGCGGCCGCGCAGGAGCTCCTGTCGCGCCGCGTGCCGCCGGACGAGGTGTACGCGACGCACATGCGGATGATCCGCCTCGGCCGCGCGGTGTGCCGCGCCCGGACGCCGCGGTGTGCCGCCTGCCCGCTGCAGGACCTGTGCCCGGCGGGGCGGCGGGCCGCTACCGGCCCAGGTCGGCGAACTCCCGCGTGAGGAGCGCGAAGCCGGCCTTGCGCCGCTCGTGCCACGTCACCCGGTTCCAGCCCTCCCAGTCGTAGCCGGCGGTGCGCAGCGGGGCGCCCCCCGGCGCCGCGATCACGATCCCGATCCGCCGCGCCGGGGAGGTCGTGAACGTCCCGTCGGGGCGCGGCACCAGGAGACGCTTCCCGGAGGGGTCCGCCATGCCGAGAAGGGACCAGGGAAGGCGGATCTCCAGGACGTGGCCCGCGCCCATCACCAGGTTGCGGTCGTCGAAGCCGGCGGCCGACGGGTCCGTCGGCCCCCAGCGCGCCGCGCCGACGTCGACGAGCTCCGCAGCGCGCCGCTCACCGGTCGATGGCACCACGTAGGGGCGGTTCAGCATCAGACGGGGCCGCGCCCACGCCCCACTCGCCGGGCGCAGCGCCGCCCGGTCGAACGGGATGAGCGCGAGGCCCCGGCCGTACTGCACGGCGATCGGGTCGCTCCAGGCGGCCTGGCGCAGCACCGCCCGGTCCCCCGGTCCGACCGTGAGGGCCACGTCCGCCTGCGGGGCGACGCCGGGGCGCCCGGGGATGCCGCGGTTGCCGCCGGGGCGTGTGTCGAGGCCCACCACCAGGGAGCCGGCGCCCCACGGCCGCGGCCGCGCCGTGCGCAGCCGCAGGTACAGGTACTCGGCGTCGTGGATCGCCCGCACCGAGCTGACCGGCCCGCGTGACTCGGCGATCGACTGGCTTCGCGTGCGCGTCCACTCCGCGTCGCGCCCGTCGAGCACGGCCGCGTCCGTCCGCCCCGGCTCCATCGCGATGACGCCGAAGTGCTCCTCGTTCGTGAGCGGGTTGCGCCACAGCTGCCGCCGGTCGCCCGGCAGCTCGTACTCGATCGTGTTCCACGTGAACTTGAACCACTCGTCGGTCCACTCGAACAGGATCCCGCCGGCGTACCCCTCGTCCCGGATGTCGCGCAGGAGGTCCGCGTTGATGCGTGCCGCGTCGCGCTCGGAGTGCCCGCCCTGGTCGCGGCCGTCCGGGCCGCGGTGCGCCAGGCCAAGGCTCGTCGGGACCCCGAACTCCGTGATCATCACCGCCTGCCCGCGGTGGTGGCGGCGCAGGTCCGCGAGGTAGCCGGCGTATGAGTCGCGGGCGCCGTCCCGCGCCCGCCGGTACGCGACGTACTCCGGCTGGAGCCGCAGGAAGTCCGGGTAGTACGGGTACGCGTGGTAGCTGGCGAAGAACCCGCCGGGCCACGCGGCGGTCGCCCGCAGGTGCATGGCGTCCACCGACACCATGTCCTCCTTGGCCATGGGCTCGCTGGCGTGGCGGAGCGGGTCGACGGTGAGCCAGTTCGTGAACGTGACGGGGCGGCTCCAGCCGCGCGCCGCCTCGAGGGACGCGAGGTGGTCGAGCATCGATGCGATCCAGCTCTCGGTGGGGGTCGCGTGCTGCGTCGCGGTCACGAACCGGCCGGTGTACGGGGCGGTCCCGGCGTTCGCCCGGTCGCTGTCGGCGGTCGCCTCCGGGTCCCACTCCACGCCGGGGGACCAGGCGAGAAGCCATGGGGAGATGTCGCTCGCGTACCTCCCGCCGGCGTGCCCCCGCCGGACGGGCAGCGTCGCGTCGCCGTGCACCACCGCGACGGCGTCCGCGATCTCGGCCCGGAACCCGGCGACGACCTCGGGGTCGTACAGGTCGCGGGTCTCGAGGAAGCGCTCCTCCGGGATCCACACCCCGTGGACCACCCAGATCTCCCGCCCCGGGTGGGCGAGGTTGTAGGCGCGCAGGGCGTCGTAGAAGCCGGGCCGCAGGATCGTGTAGATCCGCAGCACGTCGACCCCCATCGCGCCCATCCCCGCCAGCCACCGGTCGTAGTCCCGGCGAGTCGGGGCGACCTCTCCCGGCTGGGTGCCGGGGACGGTGGAGCCCAGGTTGACCCCCGCCCAGAAGCGCGGCACGAACGCTCCGTCCACGGCCGGGCGCACCAGGCCGCCCTGGACGCGCGCGGGGACGCGCAGGCCGTCGACGAGGGCGGCGCGGGCCGGCGGCGCGGCGGACGCGGGCGGCGCGACCATGGTCGCGAGCAGCGCGGCGGCGGCGAGGAGCGTTCTCGTGGCGCGGGGGCGGCGCATCGCCGGGGTCAATCGGCATCGGGCGCGCCGACTGGAGCGGGGAGCCCCCGCGCGGACGCCCGACGGCGGCCTCCGCGGGCGCCGCGCAGATCACTTGATAAGACTCGACTCAGGTTTCATACTGCCGATACACGCAACACGGCACAGCGAGCGGGCGCGGACCCGGCGCCCGGGGAGGCACGTTCCGAATGGGAAAGACGATCGGCATCGACCTCGGTACGACGAACTCGTGCGTCGCGGTCCTGACGGGCGGCGAGCCCGAGGTCCTGCCCAACGCCGAGGGCGGCCGCACGACCCCGTCGGTCGTCGGCTTCTCGAAGTCAGGCGAGCGCCTCGTGGGTACCGTCGCGAAGCGCCAGGCGGTGACGAACCCCGAGAACACGGTCTTCAGCATCAAGCGGTTCATGGGCCGCAAGTACGCCGAGGTGGACGAGGAGATGAAGATCGTCCCGTACTCGGTCGTGCGCGGCCCGAACGGCGACGCCCGCGTCACCGTCGAGGGCAAGGAGTACAGCCCGCCGGAGATCAGCGCCATGATCCTCCAGAAGCTCAAGGCCGACGCCGAGGCGTTCCTCGGCGAGACGGTCGACTCCGCGGTCATCACCGTGCCGGCGTACTTCAACGACGCCCAGCGCCAGGCCACCAAGGACGCCGGGAAGGTCGCCGGCCTGGACGTCAAGCGGATCATCAACGAGCCGACCGCGGCCGCCCTCGCCTACGGCCTCGACAAGAGCCACGACCACGCGATCCTCGTGTTCGACCTCGGCGGCGGCACCTTCGACGTGTCGGTGCTCGAGATCGGCGAAGGCGTGTTCGAGGTGAAGTCCACCGCCGGCGACAACCACCTCGGCGGCGACAACTTCGACAAGGCCGTCGTCGACTGGATGGTCGCCGAGTTCAAGCGCGAGCAGGGCATCGACCTGTCCGTCGACAAGATGGCCCTCCAGCGGCTCTACGAGGCGGCGGAGAAGGCGAAGATCGAGCTGTCCACCACCACCTCCACCCAGATCAACCTGCCGTTCATCACGGCGGACCAGTCCGGGCCGAAGCACCTCGACCTCACCCTGTCGCGCGCGAAGCTCGAGGACCTGGTCCGCGACCTGCTGGACCGCCTCGTCGGCCCGACGAAGCAGGCGCTCAGCGACTCCGGGCTCGCCGGGAAGATCGACCACGTCGTCCTCGTCGGCGGCATGACCCGCATGCCCGCCGTGCAGGAGCGCGTGCGCGAGCTGACCGGCAAGGAGCCGCACAAGGGCGTGAACCCCGACGAGGTCGTCGCCGTCGGCGCCGCGATCCAGGGGGGCGTGCTCGCCGGCGAGGTGAAGGACGTCCTGCTCCTCGACGTCACCCCGCTGTCCTTGGGGATCGAGACGAAGGGCGGCGTGTTCACCCGGCTGATCGAGCGCAACACCACGATCCCGACGAAGAAGAGCGAGGTCTTCTCCACCGCGGAGGACAGCCAGAACCAGGTCGAGATCCACGTGCTGCAGGGAGAGCGCGAGATGGCGGTCCACAACCGCACCCTCGGCAAGTTCAACCTGGTGGGCATCCCGCCGGCGCCGCGCGGCGTGCCGCAGATCGAGGTCACGTTCGACATCGACGCGAACGGCATCACGCACGTGTCGGCGAAGGACCTCGGCACCGGCAACGAGCAGCGCATCGAGATCAAGTCCTCGAGCGGCCTCACGGACGACGAGATCCGCAACATGGTGCGCGACGCCGAGTCGCACGCCGAGGAGGACAAGCGGATGCGCCGCCTGGCGGACGCCCGCAACCAGTCCGAGGGGCGGGTGCACGAGGCGGAGCGGCAGCTGCGGGAGAACGGCGACAAGGTCGACGAGGCCCTGCGGCGGGACCTGGAGGGGGCGATCGCGGCGGCGAAGGAGTCGCAGTCCGGCGACGACGCCGACGCCATCGACGCCCGGACCCAGTCCCTCACCGACGCGCTGCACCGGATGAGCGAGCAGGTGTACCAGCGGGCCGCCGCGTCCCAGCCCGCCGGCAACGGGGCCGCGGGCGACGGCGCCGCCGGCGAGACGGTGGAGGACGCCGAGTACGAGGTCATCGACGAGGACAAGTAGGACGACGTCGCCGCCGTCCGGCCGGCCCGCGACCCGGCC
>JBFLWO010000071.1:0-7626 GCA_040757755.1 Actinomycetota bacterium | reverse complement strand
CCGCCGCCGTCGGCGCGGACGACGCGGCGCTGGCGCGGCGCGTCCACGCCCTGCTCGAGCCCCACGCGGAGGAGGCGGCGGCCGTCTTCGCCGACCGGCTTCGCATGACGGCCCCCGCGCTGCACGACCGCCTCATGCTGGGGGAGCCGGCGGCGCGGCGGCGCCTGCTCGCCGCGGTCGGCCTGGCGGTGCGCGGCCTCGACCGCGTCGACGAGCTGGTGGCGGCGCTCGCCCGGCTCGGCGTGCGGGCCGGTGCCGCGACGCCGCAGGAGTGCCGGCACGCCCTGGAGGCGGCCACGTGGACGCTTCAGCGGGGCCTGGGGGACCGCCTCACCCCCGAGATGCGCCGGGCCTGGGAGGCGGCGGGGCGGGCGGTCCTCCGCGCCGCCGTGCTGCGCGGCTAGACGGCCGCTTGTCGTCGCGTCCCGGGCGATCCCTCGGGACCTACCGCTCGATTGCGCTGCTCGCGACCGCCGAGCAGGCGACGAAGTCACCCTCCGCGGCGGAGTCCAGGTCCCCCGCACCCCGCCCCTCCAGGCACCGGGAGAGCCCGATCCTGAGCGCGGCCGCCGCCAGGGCCGCGACTCGGAGCTCCCGCGTTTCGGCGAAGGCCTCGGACTCGCCGAGCGGCTCCCGGCACTTCTTCTGGGCGGCAAGCCCCGGGTCAGCCCAGCCGATCAACGGTTCGCTGCCGCCTATGTCGAGCTTCCTCTCCTGGGCACCGTTGGCGGCCATGCAGCGGCTGAACGCGGCGTTGAGAACGTCCACACGCCGCCGCACAGCCGGAGCGATTTCGATGCGTCGCCCGACGATGACCGGCCTGGTCCCGGCCGTCAGCTCCGGCAGGTGCACCGCACCGGTCTGGTCCACCCCGATCGGGTGACCGTCCCTTGCGAGCCCGAGATCCGCTCCGGGCGTGACTCGCTCGGGTGGTCCGCCGGCGTTCGCGAGGCCGCCGATCGCGAAGGCGGCAGCGGTTCCAAGGATCAACGCCGCAGCAGTTGCCATGAGGGTGCGCCGACGCCCCCCTTGGATCTTGGACGTCATGGTGCGAATCCCCCTTCGTCTCTCGTCGGGAAAAGCCCGCGCGCCGTCACGGCGCGGGGCTCGCCGTTGTTTCCCATGAGTGACCCCAGATGCTCCTAGGCGCGACACCCCCGGAATAGGCAAAGCCGAACGAAGGATGTTGCGCGGCGTCCACTGAATCACATCCGGCACCGCGACGTAGCTCTTGACTGTTGCTCCTCGTGCGATCATGGTCACCCGATCACCTGCTTCATGGACCGATCCGAGAAGGTTGCCGCGGGTGCTCGTCCTGCGAACGCTCAGTGTGCCATGACTCCCGAGCAGTACGAACACCACGTGGCCCAAACCCTCAGGGATGAAGGCTGGGCTGCACGCGTGACACCGCATGTGCGGGACTTTGGCGTTGATATTGTCGCCACCAAGGGTGACAGGCGACTAGCCGTCCAGGTGAAGCTCTACGGAGCAGCCCGAAGGATCGGCGGTCGGGCCGTGATGGAGTTCTTCGGTGCCGCCACCTACGCCGACTGCCCGGAGATGATGATCGCGACGAATGGGACGCTTCTTCCGGCCGCCCAAGCGATCGCGTCGAAGCTGGGGATCGCCGTCCGCTACCTCGCCCCAGAGACGTCGTCGGCACCGACTCACGCTTCGGATGAAGGAGGCGACTGGACGTTCGGGGAGATCTGGCGGGATCACGTTCGCCCGCTCGCTGGCACAACGCTGGTGCGACCTGGCGGGAAGTCGAACGAAATCACCAAGGTGGATGAGGCAGGACTCGTACGCGTGACCTCCAACGGGAGGACCCAACGGATCGACATCGAGATCTTCCGCTGGGCCATCGAGAAGCTCCTCGCCGGCCAACCAGTCACCCGCGCGGAGATCAACGACCGGTACCCGGGCCGCGCGTCGTCCGGCATCATCCTCATCTTGGCCTCGTTGCCGATGTTCGACAGGACGACGCTCGACGGGCGCGAAGCCGTCGTGCGTCGGCCGAACGGCTCAGACCAAGGCGCAAGGCGGTAATCACCTTGGGCAGCGGCATGACCGACTCCGCGTCCAGCGCCGCCAACGCCCTCTGCGCGGGCGATCCCCTCGACCTTGCGTCCCTGGCCCGAGTATCCCTTCCCGAGCGGGGCATCTACGCGTGGTGGGTCGAAGATGGCGCCCTCCCGGGAGTGCCGACCACCCCGCACCCGGTCGCCACGAGCTTCGGCTTGATCTATGTCGGAATCGGCCCCAGGAGCGCCGCGTCGGGGGAAACGCTCTCGACGCGCCTCGTCGGCAAGCATATGAAGGGGAATACCGGCTCCTCGACACTACGACTCACCCTGGCCGCCCACCTCCTGGACGCGCTCGACCTCAAGCCCGTCGCCACAACTACGAAGACCGTGCTCACCCCGCGAGACAACGGTCGCCTTTCAAGTTGGATGGGCGAGCATCTCGGAGTCACCTGGATCGCCCACCCTTCCCCCTGGGGGTCGAGAGGGAGGTGGTGCGAATTCTTGCGCCCCCGCTGAACGTCGATCACAACAGCGCCCAACCTTACTGCCCGACGAACAGGCGGCTTCGCGCGGAGTTCAGGAGATCAGCGGCGACATGAGCACGTGCAGGGCGTCGAGGTCAACGCGCGACGCGAAATCGGGTCGCGCTTGCGGCCGCAACCGCCAACTTCGACCCCTCCCCGGTTCCCCCACCGCCACGGCCCCGGCCGTGGCGTCGCGCGTCTAGTCCGGGCGGGTCGCGACCGCGAAGAGCTTCACGAAGGTGAACGCGAAGCCGTCGGGACCGGCGGCGTCGCGCACGGCGGCCCGGAGTGCGTCGGCCAGTGCGAGGCGCTTCTCCTCCGGCATCCCCAGGGTGAGGTGGCCGGACGCCGCGTAGACCCGGTCCATGAACGCGTCCGGGTCCATCACCCGCAGGCGCGTCTCCGTCCACACGTCCACGGGCTCCAAACCGGCGTCGCGCAGCATCGCGTCCATCTCCCCCTGGTCGCGCTGCACGAGGGCGAACGCGTCGATGAGGGGCTGCGGCGCGGGCGGGTCCATCGCGGCGAGCACGTCGCGCAGCTCGTACTCCGTGCCCCGGCCCGAGGTCAGGATGCCCAGGACCCCGCCGGGGCGCAGGGCCCGCGCCATCGCCCGCACCGCCCCCGGCTTGTCCGGGAACCAGTGGAACGCCATCCCGCTCACCACCGCGTCGAACGCGCCGCCCTCCACCGGCATGTCCGCGACGTCGGCGCGCACCGCCGTCGCGGCCACCCCGTCGACGGCGGCAAGCCGCGCGCGGAAACCGTCGAGCATCCCGTCCGACAGGTCGACGCCGACGACGTCGCGCGCGCCGCGCAGCCGCGCCATCGCCTCGGAGACGAAGCCCGTGCCGCACCCCACGTCCAGCACCCGGGGGAACGGGCCGGGCGGCAGGGACGTCACCAGACGGTGCGCCCCCTCCCGGTTGCGCCGCAGCAGGAGGTCGTAGCCGGCGGCGGCGCCGTCGTAGCCGGCACGGACGTGATCGGCGGTGCCCATGCCCGGGATCCTTCCAGACGCGCAACTTCGCCGCGCGGGGGACCTCTCTCACCGTCCTCTTCGGTTCGTGTGGTTCCATCGCCCTGCCGGCGCCGGACGCCGGCGCACCGCGACGCATCCGCGCCGCGGCGACCGCACCCGGGAAGGGGGTCCGCGATGAGCGAGCAGGACGGCAGGACCGCGGCGGAGGACGTCACCATGCGGCGGAGGGACCTCCTCGTCGCGCTCGGCGCGATCGGGGCCGGCGCCATGTGGCTCGCGAGCCGGGCGGGCGACGCGACAGCCCGCGCCGCCGTGGCGGGCGCCGCCGCCGGTCAGGCGCAGAACGCCACGTGCGTGCTGACCCCCGAGCAGACGGAGGGCCCGTACTGGATCGACACCACCCTCACCCGCCGCGACGTCCGCGCCGGCCGCCCGGGCCTGCCGCTCGACCTGCGCCTCACCGTCGTCGACGCCTCCACGTGCCGGCCGATCCGGGGCGCGGACGTCGAGATCTGGCATTGCGACGCGGCCGGCGTGTACTCCGGGGTTGCGGGCGGCGGCGGCAACGGCGCCGCGAGCCCCACCGACTCCACCCGCTTCCTGCGCGGCCACCAGGTCGCCGACGCCGCCGGGCGCGTCCGGTTCATCACCATCTATCCCGGCTGGTACCAGGGGCGAACCGTGCACATCCACGTGAAGGTGCACGTGAAGGGGGACGAGGTGCACACCGGGCAGCTCTACTTCCCCGACGCCGTCACCGACGCGGTGAGCCGCGTCCGCCCGTACGCGTCGCGCGGCACCCGCGACACCCGCAACGCCGACGACCACATCTACGCGAGCGGCGGGCGGCAGTCGACGCTTCGGCTGCGCAGGCGCGCGTCGGGACGCGGGTACATCGGGTCCCTCACGATGGGCGTCGACGTGTGACGCGCGACGGCGGCGGGGTTCCCCGGCACCCGCGGCACGGCTACCGTCCCCAGCATGGGTGACGTCGTGTACCGCAGCGAGGTACGCATCGAGCGGCGCCGCCCGCCGGTGCGCGACGCCTTCTTCACGACCGGGGAGTCCGCGCGCTTCGGCGTGCACGGCGCGGTGGCGCAACACTACGGCTACCCGCCGGACGTCGAGCCGCAGCACGCCGCGACGATCGACTACATCGTGGCGGCCGCCGGCGCCTGACTCACCGGGACCCTGGGGGGCGCGCTGGCAGCGCGTCGCGTCGATGCGAGCGGGGACCGGCTGACCGCCACCGCGGTCGGGGACGTCGAGGTGGTCGACGGGGTCCTCGTCATCACCCGCATCGCCGTGCGCTACCGGCTGGTCGCGGCGCCGGAGCACCGGGAGGCGGCCGAGCGCGCCCACGCCGCCCACTCCCGCCACTGCCCCGTGTACCGCAGCATCTCCCCCGCCATCCCCATCACCACGGAGCTCGAGATCGTCGCCCCGGCATGACCCGAGTTGAGCTCAGCTCGATCCGATCTAACTGAACTGAGCCCGATCCGGCGACCCGGACGCGCCGTGTGGGAACGCGCCGCCGCCGCCCTTCCACTTCGCGCCGAGCCTGTCCCGCTCCAGTCGGGCGTAGGTACCTGCAGCGCTTCGAGTGCCGCCGCCCGCGGCCGGCATCGTCGCTCAGGCACTCGAGATGCCGACCGCCTCGTCGAGATCGAGCATCACGCTCCCGCGCCGCCGGCCCATTTTCGCGCCGGCGAGCTGGCATCCCTGGTCCTCGGTTCCCCGCCTACGCGTCGACTTGCCCCGCGTTACGTCCGCGGTCGGCCATCCAAGCTCGAGCTTCGTCCTTCATGACGGCGCGCGCGGCCTTCACACGCGCCGTCCAGGACGTAACGACGCCCAGCAGGTTAAGCGGCGGCTCAAGCTCGAGAAGAAGTGCGCCCTCGATATCTGCGAGGGGGACCTCGCAGGTGCTGGGCTTCGGCCAGACAGCGAGTTCGAGGTGTTCGCGCATCCAGCGGGTCAGCGCAGCGTCGTGGGCGGCCGAGAGGCCGTAGTTCGCGAAGTAGCCTGGCTTAGCGGGATTGCGCGGAATACCGCGCAGGCCCAGGGCGTCGTGGAGAAGCGCAGCGAATGAGCGCCTCACCGTGGACCTGCCGGTTCGGCCGTCTCCGAAGTGCGTCTTAACGTCCCGAGTCAAGAGGCTGTCCTCTGCCTTGCCGACGTAGAGCGGCCGCCTGTCCGGGGGATCACCCAAGCCGAGCTCAGCCCATGTGGCCACATCCGCATGGATCGCATACAGCCCAGGGCAGCTGGGGACGGCGCTCGCCGCATTGCTCAGCGGACGGCCCTGGCGGAGCGCCTCGCGAGCGAGGTCGCATATGGCGGTCAACTCGCTCATACGGGCATAGTCCCAGGCGTGTCAAGAGTCACGCGGCTTCCCGGGCGCGACGAAAGCAAGGCCCGTGTTGTGACGGTCACCCCACGGCGCGGGCGAGCTCCTCCAGGGTGGTGAGGCCGCGGAACACCTTCAGCAGGCCGTCCTGCAGCATCGTGAGCATCCCCTCCCGCCGCGCCTGGCGGCGGATCTCGTCACTCGACGCGCGGTGCACGGTGAGACGCTCGATCGGCTCGCTCATCGACAGCATCTCGTACACGCCGACCCGCCCCTTGTAGCCGGTGCCGCCGCACGCCGGGCACCCCACCGCCCGGTAGATCGGGGCGGGGTCCGGCACGCCGGGCGGCATCCCCGCCCCGTCCAGGAAGTCGCGCAGGGCCACGTGCGGGATCGCGGCCTTGTCCCGGCACTCCGGGCACAGCCGGCGGGCGAGCCGCTGCGCCAGCACCCCCACCACGGCGCTTGCCGACAGGAACGGCTCCACCCCCATCTCCGTGAGGCGCGACAGCGCCCCCGCCGAGTCGTTCGTGTGGAGGGTGGCGAGCACCAGGTGGCCGGTGAGGGCGGACTCCACCGCGATCTGCGCCGTCTCCCGGTCCCGGATCTCACCGATCATCACGACGTCCGGGTCGTTTCGCAGGATCGACCGGAGGCCCGCGGAGAACGAGAGGCCCGCCTTGTTGTTCACCTGCACCTGGCAGATGCCGGGGAGGCGGTACTCGACGGGGTCCTCCACCGTGATGATCTTGCGGTCCGGCGTGTTGATCTGGTTCAGGGTGCCGTACAGGGTCGTGGACTTCCCCGACCCCGTCGGGCCCGTCACCAGGATCGCCCCGTACGGGCGCCGGTAGCACTTCTCGTAGCGGGACAGGACCCGCGGCGTGAAGCCGAGCTGGTCCAGGTTCAGCATCACGTTGCTGCGGTCCAGGATGCGGATCACGACGCTCTCGCCGTGCACGGTGGGGAGGCTCGCGACGCGCAGGTCGAGGGACCGGCCGCCGGACGTCAGGGCGACGCGCCCGTCCTGGGGGATGCGCTTCTCCGCGATGTCGAGGTCCGCCATGATCTTCAGGCGGCTGATCACCCCGTTCGACAGGCGCGTCGGCACGCTCGTCACCCGGCGCAGAACCCCGTCGACGCGGTAGCGGATCACCATCTCGCCGGGCTGCGGCTCCCAGTGGATGTCGGAGGCGCCCTCGTCGACGGCACGCCCGATGATCGAGTTCACCAGGCGGACGACGGGGGCGTCGTCCACCGCCTCCCCCAGGTCCCCCGGCCCCGCGACGTCGTCGGGCTCCGTCTCCTCCACGAGGTCCTGCACGAACTCGTCCAGGCGCTCCCGCTCCCGCAGCGCCGCCTGGATCTCCTCGGGGAGGCTGTACGCGGGACGCACGTCGTGGCCGCTGATGATGCGCAGGTCGTCGACGGCGAACACGTTCGACGGGTCCGTCATCGCGACGAGGAGGCTCCCGTCCGGGTCGAGGCGCACCGGCACCGCCTCGTACCGCATCGCGCTGCGATGGTCGATGAGGCTGGAGACGGCGGGGTCGACGCCGTCGCCGAGCGGCACGTACTCCACGCCCATCCGGTACGCGAGGGCGCGGGCGAGCTGCTCCCGGGTGACATGCCCCTCGGACAGGAGGATCTCCCCCAGGCGGCGCTTGTCGGCGCCCTGGCGGCGCAGCACGTCGCGGAGCCGCTCCTCGTCGAGGAACCCCATGTGCACGAGGATCTCCCCCA
>JBFLWO010000070.1:0-7649 GCA_040757755.1 Actinomycetota bacterium | reverse complement strand
ACCGTCATGTCGACCCCCCGTGCTGTCGATGGTCATTCCCTCTAGCCGCCGTGCGCGTGGTTGCGCGGCGTGCCCGATGGGCGGGCAAGGCGTGCCGCGGTCGGGATGGGTCCATGAGGTCACGGGTCATGAGCGCAGACACACGGGCGGGACGGGGACGCGGGCGCCGGTCCGCCGGTTTCTCGTACGTGGAGATCCTCGTGACGATCGCCGTCTTCACCCTGATGTCGGCGGGCGTCGCCGCCGGTCTGGTGCAGGCGTCCAAGTCGATCGGCAAGTCGAAGCAGGAGGGCATCGCGACGAAGCTCGCGGCGTCCGCGCTCGACGACGTGCGCAGCATGCGGTACGACGACGTCGGCGTCGTCGGCGGCAACCCGCCCGGGACGCTCCCCGCGACGCGCACCGCGAACGTGAGCGGGCTCGGCTACACGATCGTCACCGACGTCGACTACATCGACGACCAGACGCCCGGGCAGGCCCGCAACTACGTGAACTACAAGCGGGTCGCGGTGACCGTGACGCCCCTGGCGGGCACGACCGCCGCGGTGACGCAGTCGACGGTGGTGGCCCCGCCCGCGATCGCGGCCATCGTGAACAAGGCGACGGCGATCGTCTCGGTCGTCGACGCGGTCACCGGGCAGCCGGTGCCGGGGGCGAGCGTCACGATCGACCAGAGCACGTCGGCGACGCGCACGGACGTGACGGACGCGAACGGCGCGGTGGTGTTCGCGGGCCTGGAGCCGAGCGCGACGAGCCCGACGGACCCGAAGTACAAGTACCGGCTGTCGGCGAGCGCGTCCGGGTGGGCGACCCACTCGACGACCACCCCGGCCGTGATGCAGCAGCACCTGGCCGCGCAGCAGACGTGGAACGCGACGATCAAGATGTTCCGTCCCGCCACGATCAACGTGAACCTGCGGGACGCCACCACCGGCGCGCTCGTCACGCGGATGGCGAGCGTCACCGTCGCCGGAGCCGGCGGGGCGAACGCGACCCGCTACGGGGACACGGGCACGTTCACGTTCCCGGACCTCGCAGGCGCGCCGATCGAGCCGGATCAGTACACCGTCGCGGCGCAGGCCGACTGCTACGCCCCCGCGGTAGTCCCGCCGGCGACGATGCCGGACGGGTACCCCAACACGCTGACGACGAGCGTCGACGTGACGTTGACCCCCGTCACATCCGCCCTCCTCGACGTCACGGTGACGTCGTCGACGGGCTCCCCGGTCGCGGGAGCCACGGTGGACGTGCACGGCGGCGACGGCCTGTGGGACCCGATCCTGCGCTCCACCGACGCGGCGGGGACCGCCCGCTTCTGCGTGCAGCCGTCGACGCTGCTGCCGTACTCGGTGGTGGCGACCGCCTCCGGGTTCCAGGCGGCCTCCACCCAGCTCACCCTTCCGGCCGGCACGACGGCGCGGACGCTGGTGCTGCCGGCGAGCGCGAGCACCTGCGGCATCCGCCTCGACGCGGGCACCGGCGACAAGCTGGTGCGCCTCGTCGACCAGATCAGCGGCTACACCTTCGACGACTTCCGGCCGACGACCACCGTCGCCGGGACGAACTACGGGACCGCGCTCTTCTCGGGGCTCAAGCCCGGCGCCTACAAGGCGTACGTCGAGTCCGGCATCTCCGGCGCGACGATCACGTGGACGCCGTCCACCGGCAAGAACGTCACCTGCACCTCCGGCGTGCCCGAGGCGGGGTACACGGTCCCGTGACGTCCCGGCATCTCGACCCGCGGACCGGCGACGCCCGCCACCGCCAGGCGGGCTTCACGCTCACCGAGCTCCTCATGGCGATCGCCCTGTTCACCCTGTTCGCCGGCGGCGTGTACGCGGCGTTCTTCTCCGGCACGGACGCGACGTCCGCGCAGCGCACCGCGCTGAACGCCCAGGCGGACGCGCGCGCCGCGCTCGACCGGCTGTCGCGGGAGCTGCGGCAGGCGATCTCCCCGGACGGCGGCGTCACCGCCCCCGTCGCCTCGCTGTCCGCCACGGCGATCGCCTTCTACAGCGACCTCGACCGGGACCCGGCGGCGGGCGGCACCCGCCCGAGCCTCATCCGCTACTCCGTCACCGGCGGGGTCCTCGTCCGGGAGGAGGCCGCACCCTCCGGCAGCGTCCCCCCCTACACCTACGGGGCGTACTCCGCGGGGGTCGTCCTGGCGGAGGACGTGCGGACGGCGGTCCCCCCCTTCCAGGCCCTCACGGCGGGAGGGGCGATGCTCACCTCACCCGTCGCGCAGCCGCGCGACATCGCGACGGTTCGCGTGACCCTGTCCCTCGGCCAGCGCACCATCAGCCAGTCCACGACCACGGACCTGACGACCGATGTCGCCCTCCGCAACCGGCTCCGCACCTGAGCGGCGGCAGGCGCGCCGCCGCGCGCAGCGCGGCGCGACGCTGCCCGTCGTCATCGGCCTCATGTTCATCCTGTCGGTGCTCGTCGCGGCGAGCCTGTTCATGGCCGACAGCGGCACCGGGCAGGCCACGCGCAGCGCCCGCGGCGACCTCGCCGTCCAGGTCGCGGACGCGGGGCTGAACCAGTACATCGCGCGCCTCGTCGAGGACCCCCGCTACTGGGACCACTACGTCGACCCGGCGGAGGACCCGCGGGTCGCGCCGAACGGGACGGTGTACCCGCCCGGCAGCGCCTGGCCGACGGGCACGTCGTGGACGTACTCCGGGCCGCCGCAGACGCGCAAGACCGTGCAGAACGCCCGCTTCGGCCAGTCCACCTACTCCCTGCGGATCACGGCGCCCGTCCCCGGGTCCGACGTCGTCGGCGTGCAGGCGCACGCGGAGGTCGGTCTCGACACGCCGAGGCCCTTCAAACGCACCCTCCAGGCCCGCGTGGCGCCCAGCTCCATCGCCGACTTCCAGATGATCTCGAACACCGCGATCAAGTACGGGTCGACGGCGACCACGACGGGGAAGGTGTACTCGGCGGTCAGCGTGAACCACATGGGGTCCGCGACCGCCCCCATCTACGGCCAGGTGGCGGTGTGCTCCGAGTCGAGCGGCACGACCTGTTCCGGCCACTCGTACAACGCGGCGCAGCTCACCGGCGGGGTCTACGACTCGCTGACCAGCCCGTCGTTCTCCGAGAAGTTCCCCACCCCGATCGACTTCAGCCAGTTCACGAGGTCGATGAACAGCATCCGGGACGCCGCGCAGAACGGCGGCGTGTACCGCAACGACTCGTCCGCCGCCGGCTGGCTCGTGCAGTTCCGGTCCGACGGCACCGTGAAGATCGCGAAGGTGACCGGGACGAGCCTGTCGACCGCGATCTCGTCGATCGCCTGCCCCACGACGGTCACGGTCCCGGCGAACGGCGCGATGTACTTCGAGCAGCCGGTGGTGGTGTCGTCCGGCTCGACGATGGGCGACGCCTGCGGCGGCACCGGCCCGCGCGACAGCGTCGTGGACGGGCGCGTCACCATCGCCACCCCCGGGAACCTCTACATCGGGGGGAACATCTCCTACGAGACGTCCGGCGACGACGTGCTCGGCCTCATCGCGGGGAACAGCATCATCTTCACGAAGTACACGCCGGCGACGACGACCGTGCGGGCCGCCACGCTCGCCCAGTTCGGCCAGTGGATCACCGCGACGGGCAGCGCCGACGGCCTCCACAGCGTCCTCACCTACATCGGGTCGCAGACGACGAACCAGGGCGGCTACGCCTCGATGTTCACGACCCGCAACTACCAGTACGACACGGTCCTGCGGTACCTGCGGCCCCCCTTCTACCCGATCATCGAGGGGTCCTGGGAGACCGAGAACTGGCGGGAGGTCGCGGACCCGTCGTGACGGCGGCGGGGCGGCCGCGTCCCCCGCCCGCGCCGTCCCGGCATCCGCGCTGGGCAATCTCTCTACACGCCGTCCCGCCCCCCGGGGCGAGCGGTCGATGCCGTGTGTGCCGGCGCCCGCCGGCGCGCCCCGCCGGAAGGAACGGCGTCGTTGCCCCGACCGCCCCGCCACCGCCGCACACCCGCCCGCCATTGCCAGGGGATCACCCTCGTCGAGGTCATGGTGGCGTTCGTCCTCGCCGCCGTCGCCTTCACCGCCGGCGCGGCCGCCCTCACCTCCGCGATGGGCGGGATGGGGCTCTCCCGCCAGAACCAGCAGTCCGCGGAGCTCCTCTCCGAGATCATCGAGACGGCCCGCGGCGGCAGCTACGCGGGCGTCGCGAACGCCACCGACCCCACGGCGTTCGGCGCGGACGGCCGGATCAGCTCGTCCGGAGGGAGCTACTGGGTGGACCCGGACGGCGCCGGCGCCATGCCCACCGAGAAGATCGTGCACTCCTCCACGGGCACGATCCCGCTGACCCGCACCGTCGAGCGCAACGGCACCACCTACACGGTCTCCACCTACGTGACCGAGCCCGCCGCCGCCGACGCGAGCTACCGCCGCGTGAGCACGATCGTGACCTGGGTCCGCGACCAGGAGACGCATCGCCGCCAGGCGACCACGTTCATCACGAACACCCGCCGCGGGCTCCCCCTGCCGCGCTTCACGATCTCCGGCCAGCAGGACGCGACCGTGAACGCGAGCGCCTCCCTCGCGCTGCCGTTCACCGTCACGAACAACGGCGCCCGCGACGCGTGGAACGTCACCGCGGCCACGTCCCCGGCGACCGGCTGGGTCCTCGCGTTCATCGTCGACACCGACGGGGACGGCGTGAGGGACGCCGGCGAGACGACCTCCCTCACCGACACCGACGGGGACGGCGTGCCCGACACGGGCCTCCTCGAGACCGACGAGGTCATGAAGCTCCTCGCCGTTGTCGATGTCCCTGCCACGCAGGCCGCCGGCACCGTCACCGTGACGATCACCGCGACCTCGTCGAGCGACCCCGCCTACGCCCACTCGATCACCGACACGGTCACCGTCGCCTCCCAGGTGTGCGCCGGCTGCACCCTCACCACCTACTTCATGCGCAACAGCCTGACCACCTCCGCGGACTCGACCCTGCAGGCCGTCATGCCCCTCGACCCCCAGCCGGGCGCGGCCGCCACCGGCGTGCCGAACTTCGACTCGGACCGCGACGCCTCGCCCGGACGCACCCTGGTGCCCGGCGCGACCTCCCTCACCGAGGGCGACGCGTCCAAGGTCGCCGTGTGGGAGCGGCAGATGGCGAGCGCGACGCACCTGAACGGGGTGGCCACGGTGCGCCTGTACGTCGCGATGAAGGACCTCGACCCGACGAAGACCGGGGTGGTGCGCATCGGCCTGTTCCAGCGCAGCGGCAACAGCCTGACCCAGCTCGGCGCGGCCGAGACCGTCCCGCTCCAGTTCGGGGACGGCTTCGCCCTCGTCACGGTGCCGATCACGCTGGTCGACGCGCAGGTCGGGAAGAACAAGTACCTGCAGGTGCGGGTGATCGCCCCGGCCGCCGCCGACGACCTGTGGCTCGGCTACGGCACCTCGGGGCTCCCCGCCGGCGTCGACCTGCCGGTGGCGTGATGGCGCGCCGGGGCGATACCGGGCAGAGCGGCTTCACGCTCGTGGAGCTCCTGGTCGTGGTCCTCATGGCCGGAATCCTGGGCGCCATGGCGCTCGTCACCTTCACCTCCGGGTCCGAGGCCCTGGGACGCGCCGACGACGACTCCCGGGGTCAGCAGGATCTGCGCATCGTCTCGGAGCGCCTGTCGCGCGACGTGCGCGCCGCCCGGGGCGTCGACGCCGGGTCGACCGGGACGAGCCTCACGATCTGGATCGACGCCGACGCGAACTACCGCAAGTCGCCGGCAGAGACGATCACCTGGAGCCTGTCGACCAACCCGGACGACCCGAAGCACTTCAACGTCCAGCGGTCCACCGGCGCGGGGGACACCGCCACCGTCGGGCAGGCCCTCGTGTCGGGCATCGCGTTCGCCTACGACGCGTCCGACGTCACGCAATCGCGGGTGATCACCGTGACCATGACCTACGACGCGATCGTCGACGCCTACCTCACGCAGAAGCAGGTCACCTACAAGGTCCGCATGAGGAACGTCCAGTGAGGCGTCCCCGCATCCCCGCGCGCCTGCGGGACCAGTCCGGCCTCGGGGTGGTGCTCGTCCTGGGCGTCGGCCTGCTCGTGATCGGGATGGGCCTCGTCGCGAACCGCATGTTCGACGGCGCGATCACCTCCAGCAGCGGGCACGTCAGGTACGAGCAGGCCCTCCACCTGGCGGAGAACGGCATCGACCAGACGCTCGCCCGGGTGCAGAAGGACCGCACCTACGCGAACGCGCCGGCCCTGCCCGAGGGGCTCTACGCGGGGTCGGCGGAGCGTGCCTGGGTGGAGACGCAGGCGATGGCCGCGACGCCGCAGCGCGCCCCCCAGGGGGAGTTCGTGGCGATCAAGCCGGCAGGCCGCAACGTCGTCTACGGGGTGGGGTGGATCCCCGACCGGGCGAACGCGAAGCGGACGCGCATCGTGAAGGCCGAGTACCTGCTGTCCGCGTTCAGCCCGGCCCACGCGGTGCTCGTGGGCGGCGACCTGAGCATCACCGGCAACCCCACCATCGACGGGTCGGGCGGCAACGTGCACGCGAACGGGGACCTCGGCAACACGGCCGCCGACCTGGACATCGCCGGGAGCCCGGCGGTGAGCGGGGACGCCACCACCGCCGGGACGCTCACGGTGTCGGGCAGCCCGGCGATCGGGGGGCGGTCGGCCGGCGGGGAGCCGCAGATCGACATCCCGTTCATCGACCCCCTCACGGAGTGGATGCGCCACGCGAAGTCGCCGGTCTACTCGGCGAACTGGTACGACCTGTGCCCGGACGGGACGGTCCGCGCCCCGGACGGCGCGTCGCCCTGCGCCGGGACGATCCTGGCGTCCGGCCTGGGGGCGGGGCACGCGAGCTTCCGCGGCTTCCACCTGTCGGGCGACACGTGGGAGATGAGCGGCAACGACGGCGGCTACCACGGGGTGTACTACGCCCGGGACGGCAACATCCGGGTCACGGGCAGCCCGGCGACGCGCGCGAACCCGTGGCGGGCGACGCTCATCGCGGACGGCGGCGGGGACACGTGCCCGTCGATCGGGAGCGGCGACGTTGACGTCGCCGGCAACCCGAACATGGTGGCCTACGTCGAGGGCCTCCTCATCCTCGCCGGGCGTGACGTCGACGTGAGCGGCAACCCGAACCAGGCGTCGTACCTCGGCTTGATCGCGGCGCACGAGCAGGTCGACCTGAGCGGCACGCCGGACATCGTCGGCGCGGTGCTCGCGGAGGACGCGTGCGACTCGTCGGGGCAGGGCGGGGACCGCATCACCGGCAACGCGCACATCACCTACGATGGGGCGCTCGAGGTGCCGATCGGGACCGTGATCCGCACCTCCCTGTGGCTCGAGCTGTGACCGGGGCGGGGCCCCGGCCGGCGGTCACTCGCCGGGCGGGACGAGCAGCACCACGGGGTGGCGTGCCGCGAGGCGGGCCAGCTCCTCTGGCCCGGGACGGCGCGCGGCGCGCAGCAGGCGCCGGGTGAGCCACCCGTAGCGGCGCAGGTACGCGCCGATGACGGCGGCGGCCTCCGGCCCCTCGACGCGGTGGGCGACGAGGGGCGTCGCCCGGCCGCCGCGCCGCAGGCTGCAGCGCGGCTGGGCGGCGAGGTTGCGCGACCACTGCGTCGGGCCCCGGGGCGCGC
>JBFLWO010000069.1:0-7673 GCA_040757755.1 Actinomycetota bacterium | reverse complement strand
GCCGCGGCACCGCGGCGCGCCGCGGGCAAGGGGGACCGGGTCGTGGCGACCCGGCGGGTCGACCGCCACGTCATGGGGGCGAAACCTACGGAAACGATCGGTGCAGGTGCAACCGGGAACTGAAAGAGGTAAGGCGGACTCCGAACCCGACGCGAGGAGTGTCGAGAGGGCGAGCCCCACCCCGCGCGCGCCGTGTTGTCCTGAGGGCCAGGTCCTGGCAAGCCGGCCATCGAACGTGACCGCCGCGCGCGCGGCCTCCCCGGTGCGAACGCTCGCCCCCGCCACCGGCCGTTGGGCCACACCGCCCCGGCGATCCACCGCGTTCAGGCCGACGGGCCGCGCGGTGCGTCCACCCCGCGGCCCACGGCACCGCTACACGCCGAAGCTGTCCCCGCAGGAGCAGGTGCTGGTGGCGTTCGGGTTGCGGATCTTGAAGCCGCGGCGCATCAGCGTCCGCTCGTAGTCGATGACCGAGCCGGTGACGTAGATCGCGCTCTTCAGGTCCGTGAGGATCCGGACGCCGTTGCTCACGATCTCCTGCTCACCCTCGCCGGCGGCCTCCCCGCGGTCCAGGAGGTCCAGCCGGTACTCCAGGCCCGAGCAGCCCCCCGCGAGGATCCGCAGGCGCACGCCCGCCTCCCGGTCGTTCTCCCGCGCCGCCTCGCGGATGTACGCGGCGGCCGAGTCGCTGAGCCCCACCAGGGCCGGGGCGGCCCCGGCGCGCTGCGCCTCCCGGGCCGCCTTCGCCCGCGCACGTGCCGCCGCCTTCTTCTCCTCCAGCGTCAGCGGCGCGGCGGTGGTCTCAGCCATAGCCCATGACCCGCATCAGCAGGCGGCCCTCGTCCGTCATCGCGTCCGGCGTCCACGGCGGGTCCCACACCCAGTTCACGTCGACGCTGCGCACGCCCTCCAGCGGCTCCAGCGCGGCGCGCGCGTCGCCCATGATCTGCTCGGTGAGCGGGCACCCCATGGAGGTGAGCGTCATGTCGAGGATCACGTTCCCCTCATCGTCCTGCCGCACCCCGTACAGGAGCCCCAGGTCCACCACGTTGATGCCGAGCTCCGGGTCCTCGACCTGGTGCATCGCCTCGCGGATCTCATCCTCCGTGGCCATGGCTCCTCCTCAGTTCGCGCTCTGACGGTACGTCTCGATCGCGTCCTTCAACGCCATCCACCCGAGCAGGGCGCACTTGACCCGGACGGGGTACTTCGCGACCCCCTCCAGCGCGATCGCATCACCCAGCCGGTCCTCGTCCGCCGCCTCGTCCCCGTGCATCACCAGGCGGAAATGCTCCACCAGGGCGAGCGCGTCGTCGAGCGGCAGGCCCCGCGCCGCCTCGCTCATCATCGACGCCGCAGCCTGGGAGATCGAGCAGCCCTGACCGGTGTGGCGCACCTCCGACACGCACCCGTCCTCCACCAGGATCTCCAGGTGGATCTCGTCGCCGCACAACGGGTTGTTGTGGTCCACCGCCGCCGACGGGGACTCGAGGGTGCCCTCGTTCCGCCGCCGCCGGTAATGGTCGAGGATGAGCTCCTGGTACAGGTCGTCGAGCCCGCCCACACGCCCCCCGATCGCTACGCCAGGAAGGTGCGGGCGGCGTGGAGGGCCCGCACCAGGACGTCGACGTCCTCCGGCCCATTGTAGATGTGGGTGCTGGCGCGAGCCGTCGCCGGCACGCCCAGGCACCGCATCAGGGGCTTCGCGCAATGGTGGCCGGCCCGCACCGCCACGCCCTCCCGGTCGACGAGCTGCGCGATGTCGTGCGGGTGCACGTCGTCCATCGCGAACGAGATCGGGCAGCCGCGCTTCGCCGGGTCGGAGGGGCCGAACACCGTGAGCCCCTCCACCTCCCGCAGCGCGTCGAGCGCGTACGCGGTGAGGGCCTTCTCGTGCTCCCGCACCGCCTCCATGCCGATGTCCCGCAGGTACGCGGCGGCGGCCCCCAGGCCGACGCTCTCCGCGATCGGCGGGGTGCCCGCCTCGAACCGGTGCGGCAGCTCACGCCACGTGTAGCCCTCCGTCGTGACGTCCGCGATCATCTCGCCGCCGCCGAGGAACGGCCGCATCGACTCCAGCACCTCCCGCCGCCCCGCCAGCGCGCCGATGCCCGTGGGGCCGAGCATCTTGTGCCCCGTGAAGACGGTGAAGTCCGCGCCGATCGCCTGCACGTCCACGGGCATGTGCGGCACGCTCTGCGCCGCGTCGACCAGGCACAGGGCCCCCGCCTGCCGGGCCGCCGCCGCGATCTCCTCCACCGGGTTGATCGTGCCGAGCACGTTGCTCACGTGCGCCACCGCCACCATCCGCACCTTCGGGGTGAGGAGGCGCCGGAACGCGTCCATGTCCAGCTCGCACGTGCCCGTGTCGACGGGGATGAAGCGCACCGTCGCCCCGGTCCGCTCGGCGGCGATGAACCACGGCACGATGTTGGAGTGGTGCTCCATCTCCGTGACGAGCACCTCGTCCCCCGGCTTCAGCTCGCGCGTCCCCCACGCCCACGCCACCAGGTTCACCGCCTCGCTGGCGTTCTTCGTGAACACCACGCAGTCGCGCTCCGCGTTCACGAGGCGCGCCACCTCGGTGCGCCCCGCCTCGTAGCGGGCGGTCGCCTCGGCGGCCAGCTCGTACACGCCGCGGTGGACGTTCGCGTTCGTCTCGCGGTAGTAGGCGTCCATCGCGTCGAGCACGACCTGCGGCTTCTGCGACGTCGCCGCCGAGTCCAGGTACACGAGCGGCTTGCCGTGCACCTTGCGCGCCAGGATCGGGAAGTCGGCCTTCAGGGCCGCGTGGTCGAGTGCGGTGAGCGCCATCGCGCCGATCAGCCCGGGGCGACCGCGGTCTCGGCGGAGCCGAACTCCGCGTAGCCGTTGCGCTCCAGGTACTCCGCGAGCTCCGGCCCGCCGGTGCGCGCGATGCGGCCGTCGAACATCACGTGCACGACGTCCGGGTTGATGTACTCGAGGATGCGCGTGTAGTGGGTGATGATGAGCACCCCCAGGTCCTCGCCGCGCAGGCGGTTCACGCCCTCCGACACCACCTTCAGCGCGTCGACGTCGAGGCCCGAGTCGGTCTCGTCGAGGATCGCGAAACGCGGCTTGAGGAGCGCCATCTGCAGGATCTCGTGGCGCTTCTTCTCACCGCCGGAGAAGCCCTCGTTCAGGTACCGGTCGGCGAAGCTGCGGTCGAAGCCGAGGTGCGTGCTCTCCTCGTTGAAGAGCTTGATGAACTCCCGAGGCGACACCTCCTCGCCGCGCACCGCCGACAGGGAGGTGCGCAGGAAGTTCAGGACCGACACGCCCGGCACCTCGACGGGGTACTGCATCGCGAGGAACAGGCCGGCGCGGGCGCGCTCGTCGGCCTCCATGTCGACGAGGTCCTCCCCCGCGAACAGCACCTGCCCGCCGGTGACGTCGTAGCGGGGGTGCCCCGCCAGGGCGTAGGCGAGGGTGCTCTTCCCCGAGCCGTTCGGCCCCATCAGGGCGTGGACCTCCCCCTGCGGCACGTCGAGCGTCACGCCCTTGAGGATGGGCGTGCCCTCGACGGACACCTGGAGGTCCTTGATCTGAAGGATGGGATCGGCCACGTGACTCCTCGTTCGTGCTCGGGTGGGTCGGTCAGGCGATGGGATGGGGATGGCTGGGCGTCGGGTCGACCAGGATGCGGTCACCTTCCACCACGGTGCGGAACGTCGGCAAGGGGAGGCTCGCCGGCGGCGAGAGGGCCTCGCCGGTGACGACCGAGAAGGTCGCCCCGTGGCGGGGGCACTCGATGCGGTCCTCCTCCACCCAGCCCCCCGAGAGGGACTCGAGGGCGTGGGTGCACACGTCGTGCACGGCGTGGACGACGCCGTCGACGTTCACGAGGCAGACCGGGGTGCCCTCCACCTCCACGCGGAGGGTGCCCCCCGGGGGCAGCTCCTCGAGGGGCGCGACGTCGACGAGAGCGCTCAACGGATCTTCTCGGCGACGGCCGCCTCGAGCTCCTCGCGCAGGTCCTCCAGGGCGAACTTCTGCAGCACCTCCTGGAAGAAGCCGAAGACGATGAGGCGCTTCGCCAGGTCGCGGGGCACGCCGCGCGACTCGAGGTAGAAGAGGTGCTCGTCGTCGACGCGGCCGACCGCGCCGGCGTGGGAGCAGCGCACCTCCGCCGTCTCGATCTCCAGGAACGGGATCGTGTCGGCGCGCGCCCCCTCGTTCAGCACGAGGTTGCGGTTCGTCTGGTAGGCGTCGGTGCCCGCCGCGTCGGGACGCACGATCAGGTTCCCGTAGAAGACGGTGTGCGCGGTGTCCTGGATCGCGCCCTTGTAGAGCAGGTTCGAGTGGGCGTTCGGCGCCTCGTGGCGGGACACGACGCGGTGCTCGAAGTGCTGGTCGCCCGCCGCGAAGTACAGGCCGAGGGCCTCGCCGTCGCCGCCGGGCGCGGCCAGCACCAGGGTCGGCTCGACCCGCACGACGTCGCCGCCGAGGGTGACGGCCATGGAGCGGAACCGGGCGTCGCGGTCGATGCGGGCGGTGAGCTGCAGGTGGTGCCGCACGCCGGCGTCCCAGCCGATGAACGAGTAGTGGTCGACGACGGCGCCGGGGCCGGCGAACACCTCCGCCACCGTCGACACGTGCACCGGGGTGCCGGAGGCGCCGCCCGAGGAGGCGAAGCGGTCCACCAGGGTCACGCGGGAGCCCTCGTCCGCCACCACCAGGGTCCGCCCGTGGACGCGCCCCTGCGCGCCGCTGACGGAGTGGAGCGCCTCGACGGGAAGCTCCACGGTCACGCCGCGCGGCACGTACACGAAGGTGCCGGCCTCCCAGCGGGCGGCGTTCAGGGCGCCCGGCCGGGTGTCGAACCCGACGAGCGAGTAGAGGCGCTCGCGCAGCAGCTCGCCGTGGGTGGAGAGGGCGTCCCCCAGGTCCGCCACCACCACGCCCTCCGGCAGGCCGGAGGCGGCGGGGGCGCCGGCGGGCCGCCCGTCGAGGAACGCGATGCGGGCGGCGCGCTCCGCCGCCGGGACCGCGGGGAGCTCCGCCGCGGCGGCGGGCCCGGCCCCGTCGGGCTCCGCGCCCGTCAGGCCGAGGTGTGCGGGTGGGGTGAAGCGCCACTCCTCCTCCCGCCCCGTGAGGGCGGGCAGGGTGGCGAGGCTCTCTTCGGCGGCCCGGCGGGCCTCCTCGGCCCACGCGGGCGCGCTAGCCAATCGATCCCTCCATCTGCAGCTCGATGAGGCGGTTCAGCTCCACCGCGTACTCCATGGGGAGCTCCTTCGCGATGGGCTCGATGAAGCCCCTCACGATCATGGCCGTGGCCTCCTCCTCGCTGAGGCCGCGGCTCATCAGGTAGAAGATCTGGTCGTCGCCGACCTTGGACACCGTGGCCTCGTGGCCGATCGAGGAGTCCTCCTCCTGGATGTCCATGTACGGGTAGGTGTCGGAGCGGCTCTCCTCGTCGAGGAGCAGGGCGTCGCAGACGACGCTCGCCTTCGCGCGCTTCGCGCCGGGGTCCACCTTCACCAGCCCGCGGTAGCTCGTGCGGCCCCCGCCGCGGGAGATCGACTTCGACACGATCGTGGAGGACGTGTCGGGGGCGACGTGCACCATCTTCGCGCCGGCGTCCTGGTGCATCCCCTCGCTCGCCATCGCGACCGACAGCACCTCGCCGCGCGCGCCGCGGCCCGTGAGCCACACCGCCGGGTACTTCATGGTGAGGCGGGAGCCGAGGTTGCCGTCGACCCACTCCATCGTCGCGTTCTCCTGGGCGACCGCGCGCTTCGTGACCAGGTTGTAGACGTTGGTCGACCAGTTCTGGATCGTCGTGTACCGGCAGCGGGCCCCGGGCTTGACGATGATCTCGACCACCGCGGAGTGGAGGGAGTCGCTGGAGTAGACGGGGGCGGTGCAGCCCTCCACGTAGTGGACGAACGAGCCGGGCTCGCAGATGATCAGCGTCCGCTCGAACTGGCCCATGTTCTCCGCGTTGATGCGGAAGTAGGCCTGCAGCGGGATGTCGACGTGCACGCCGGGCGGCACCCAGATGAACGAGCCGCCGGACCACACGGCGGAGTTCAGGGCGGCGAACTTGTTGTCGCCGGGCGGGATCACCGTGGCCCAGTGCTCGCGGAAGATGTCCTCGTGCTCGCGCAGCGCCGTGTCGCAGTCGGTGAAGATGACGCCCTTCTCCTGGAGGTCCTCCTTGATGGAGTGGTAGACGACCTCGCTCTCGTACTGGGCGCTGACGCCGGCCAGGAACTTCCGCTCCGCCTCCGGGATGCCGAGGCGGTCGAAGGTCTTCTTGATGTCGTCGGGGACCTCGTCCCAGTCGCGCCCCTGCTTCTCCGACGCGCGGATGAAGTAGTAGATGTTCTGGAAGTCGATCTCCGACAGGTCGCCGCCCCAGTCCGGCATGGGCTTGCGCTCGAAGATCTGGAGGGAGCGGAGCCGGAAGTCGGTCATCCACTTCGGCTCGCCCTTCAGCAGCGAGATCTCCCGGACGATGTCGGCGTTCAGCCCCTTCTTGGGGGTGAAGACGTAGTTCGCGGGGTCGTGCCAGCCGTACTGGTACGGACCGATCTCGATGTCGGGCGTCTTGGTGGACACACGTCCTCCTCGCGGGGTGGTCGGGGGGCCGGCCATGCCGGCACGGCCTCTCGCGGCCTCTAAAGGATACGCGCATGACCGGAACGGGGGTAGGGCGTGTCCGGCGGCAGGGCCGTTGGTCCCCCCGGATGCCGGACGCGCGGGGTCGTCGCACAGCCCGGGTGTATCCTTGGCGTCGGCCAGGGGGCAGGGGATGACGGGCGCGATGGCGGGGCAGACGGAGCGCGATATCGAGCGGCTGGCGACGGCCCTCGGCGACGCGACCCGCCGCAAGATCTTCTTCTTCGTGCGCGAGGCGGGCGAGCTCGTCGGCAAGGACGAGGTGGCCGAGGGGCTCGGCATCGACCGCCGTCTCGCCGCGTTCCACCTCGACAAGCTCGTGGAGCAGGGCTTCCTGCGGGCGGAGTTCCGCCGCCGCAGCGGCCGCAGCGGGCCGGGCGCGGGGCGCCCCGCGAAGCTGTACGCCCTCGCCGACGCGGAGCTGTCGGTGTCGCTTCGGGAGCGCCACTACGACCTGCTCGCGCAGCTCCTGCTGAAGGCGATGTCGGACACCACCGGCGCCCCCGACCAGGCGGTGCTGGAGCGGGTCGGCTTCGAGTTCGGGCAGGAGATCGGCCTTCGCGAGCTCGCCGAACGGGGCGACGACGCGACCCCCGTCACGGCCCGGTCCACCACGACCGAGGCGATCGCCGAGGTGGTGCGGCTCCTGTCCCGCTACGGGTTCCACGCCGAGCGGTCCGCCGACGACACGATCACCGCCTGCTCCTGCCCGTTCGAGGAGATGGCGTTCCACGACCCGGCCCGGGTGTGCGGCCTCGACCGGGCGATCTGGCGCGGCATCCTGTCCGCGTTCGCGCCGCAGGCGACGCTCGCCGAGGCGACGACCCGCGCGCAGGGCGACGAGGCGTGCATGGCGCACATCGTCGCCCCCGGCGGGGGCTGACCCGGACGGTCACGGGCCGGGCGGGGCCCCTTCCGCGGCGGGTGCCGCGGGGGGTGGGGCGAGCACGCCGAGCACGGTGGCGGCGCCCCCCGACAGGGTGAGCCACAGCGGGCCGGCGGGGGTGACGACGCCGGCGGCGAGGACC
>JBFLWO010000068.1:0-7711 GCA_040757755.1 Actinomycetota bacterium | reverse complement strand
CGCCCGCGCACGGGTGACGGGCGTGCGCGGCGGACGGACGCGGCAGCGCGACGACCGGCTCGCCGTGGAGGAGCCCCTCGAGATCCGCGTCCACGGCCCCGGCGAGGCCCCCGTCCCGGTCGCCGTCACGATGCGCACCCCCGGCCACGACTTCGAGCTCGCCGCCGGGTTCCTCCTCACCGAAGGCATCGTCACCGACCCCGCCCGCGTCACCCGCGTCGCGTACTGCAACGGCGCCGCGGAGCAGCGGTACAACGTCGTCACCGTGACCCTCGCCGACCCGCTGCCCGCGGGGGCGGAGCGCCGCGTCTACGCCACCTCGAGCTGCGGGGTGTGCGGCAAGGCGACCCTCGACGCCGTCGAGGTGATGTGCCACCCGCCGGGCCCCGGCCCGGTCGTCGCCGCCACCGCCCTCACCCGCATGGCCCGCGCCCTGCGGGACCACCAGCCGGGCTTCTCCCGCACCGGCGGCCTCCACGCCGCCGGCCTGTTCACCGCCGCCGGCGACCTCCTCGCCGCCCGGGAGGACGTGGGCCGCCACAACGCCGTCGACAAGCTCGTCGGCTGGGCCGCCCTGAACCGCCGCCTGCCGCTCACGGACCTCGTCATCGTCGTGTCCGGGCGGCTCGGCTTCGAGATCCTGCAGAAGGCCGCCGTCGCCGGATGCCCCGCCGTCGCCGCCGTCTCCGCCCCCACCAGCCTCGCGGTGGACGCCGCCCACCGCCTCGGCGTCACCGCCATCGGGTTCCTCCGCGACGGCGGCTTCAACGTGTACGCCCACCCGGAGCGCGTCGACCTCGACGCCTGACGCCCCCACCCGGGGGCGGACGCGCTACGCGGCGGGCGTGGGGACCGCCGCGGCGTCGTAGACCTCCTCGACGTACTCCGCCACCATCCGGTGCGCGGAGAACGCGTGCAGGCTCGTCGCCATCGCCCGGCGCATCGTCGCGACCCACCCGGCGGGGACGCCGTCGGGGCCGCGGTCGTAGTAGAGGGGGACGATCTCCCGCTCCAGCACGTCGTACAGCTCGGCGGCGTCGCGGGCGTCGTCGGCGGCGTAGTCGCCCGTGCCGTCCAGCGACCCGAACGTCCACCCGTTGCCGTCGCCGTAGCCCTCCACCCACCAGCCGTCCAGGACGGAGCAGTTCACCACGCCGTTCACGGCGGCCTTCATCCCGGACGTGCCCGACGCCTCCATCGGCGGGCGCGGCGCGTTCACCCACACGTCCACGCCCTGCACGAGGAACCGGGCCATGCGGGCGTCGTAGTTCTCCAGCACCACCACGTGACCGCGCAGCTCCGGGGTGCGGGACAGCTCCACGATGCGGCGGATGAGCGCCTGGCCGTCCTGGTCGGCGGGGTGCGCCTTGCCGGCGAACACCACCTGAACGGGCCGCTCCCGGTCGGTGAGCATCGCGGCGAGCCGCCGCGGATCCTGGAACATGAGGGTCGCCCGCTTGTAGGCCGCGAACCGGCGGGCGAAGCCGAGGGTGAGCCGGTCCGGGGGAAGGAGCGTCTCGATGGCGCGCAGATCGTCGGGGGACGCCCCGTACCGGGCGGCCTGGGCGCGCAGCCGGCCCCGCACGAACCGGCCGAGGAGCTCCTTGCGGCTGAGCCGCGTCTCCCACAGCACCTCGTCGTCGACGTCGGCCAGGCGGTCGAGCCGCCCCGGGTCCTCGACGATCGCCGACGCCCACGTCCGGCCGATCGAGCCCGCCAGGATCCGCCCCGTCGACCGCCCCACCCACGTGGGGGTGTGCACGCCGTTCGTCACGGCCCGCGCGGCCCCGCCCGCGAGAAGGTGCGCCCAGTCCTCCGACACGACCTCGGCGTGGCGCTTGCTGACGCCGTTCACGCCGCGCGACAGGCGGATCGCGAGGGCCCCCAGGTCGAAGCGGTCGTCCCCGTCCCGGGCCTGCGCGAGCGCCCGGACCCCGTCGATGCCGCCGCCGATGCGCATCGCCCACGGCCCCAGGTACTTGCGGGCCAGGTCCGCCTCGAACACCTCGTTGCCGGCCGGCACCGGGGTGTGGAGGGTGAACACGGTGCTGCCGCGCACCTCCTCGATCGCCGCCTCCCGCGACCGGCCCCGGCCGATGCTCAGCGCGAGCCGCTCCAGCAGGCTCATCGCGGCGTGCCCCTCGTTCACGTGCCACACGGCGGGCGCGATGCCGAGCGCCGCCAGGGCCCGCACGCCGCCCACGCCCAGCACGAGCTCCTGGCAGAAGCGCATGTCCCGCCCCGACACGTACAGGGTGTGGGTGATGGGGCGGTCCGCCGGGGAGTTCTCGGGGATGTCCGTGTCGAGCAGGAGCAGCGGCACCCGCCCCACGTCCAGCTTCCACACCGCGACGCGCACGACCCGGCCGGGGAACTCGACGTCCACCTTGAGCTGCCCGCCGACGGGGCCGGCGACGCGGCGAAGCGGCAGCCGCCGGATGTCCAGGGTGGGGTAGAAGTGCTGCTGGTCGCCGTCGGCGTCGATCTCCTGGTTGAAGTAGCCGCGGCGGTACAGGAGCCCCACCCCGACGAGCGGGATGCCCAGGTCGGAGGCGGCCTTCGCGTGGTCGCCGGCCAGGATGCCGAGGCCGCCGGAGTAGATCGGCAGGCTCTCGTGCACCCCGAACTCGGCGCACAGGTACGCAACGGGGCCGGACAGGGGGGAGCCGCGGCGGCTGTACCACGTGGGCCGGTGGTCCATGTACGCGTCGAAGCGGCGGACCACGTCCGTGTAGCGGTCGTGGAACAGGGTGCTCGCCTCGAGCGACGGCCACGCCGCCGGGTTCATGCGGTGCAGCGTCGGCAGGGGGTTGTGGTACCGGCCCCACGACATCGGGTCGATCGCGGCCCACAGCTCCCGCCCCGCCGGGTCCCACGACCACCACAGGTTGTACGCCAGGTCGTACAGGCGGGCGAAGGAGAGGGGGACCGGCAGCTCGTCCGGCGGGACGACGGGGATGTCCGGGAGTCGGGACGCGTCGCTCATCGGCGCGGCGAGGGTAGCAGCAGGCGGCCCGCCGCGTTCACAGCCCGGCGATGCTCGCGGCGACACCCTCCAGGCTCGCCAGGTCGTGGCCGCTCGCGAACAGGTCGACCGACGGGAGCGCCGCCGCCATGCCCCGCGCCAGCGGCCGGTACGCCGGGCTCTCCTTCAGGGGGTTGAGCCACACGACGCGGTGCGCGAGCCGGGCGAGGCGCCGCATCTGGAGGGCGACGACGGCGGGGTCGCCCACGTCGAGGCCGTCGGATGCGACGACCACCACCGCGCCGCGTGCCATCCCGGCGTGCCCGTACCGGTCCAGGAACTCCTTCACGCAGTCGCCGATGCGGGTGCCGCCGTCCCAGTCGCGGGCGGCGGCGGCGGCGCGGGCGATCGCCCGGTCCGGCGTGCCGTCGCGCAGGGCGGCGGTGAGGCGCGTGAGGCGCGTGCCGAAGCAGAACGCCTCCACGTCCGGGTGGGCGCGCACCGCCGCGTGGGCGAACATCACGAGGGCCCGCGAGTACGCGGACATCGACCCCGACACGTCGACGAGCAGCACGACGCGCCGGTGCCGCCGGCGGCGGGTGCGCCACGCCCGGTCGAAGGGCTCCCCCTCGGTGCGCTGGGCGCGGCGCAGGGTGCGGCGCACGTCGAGGGCGCCGCGCCGGTCGTGCCGCAGCCGCCGGGTGCGGCGCGCCGGCGGCCGCAGCCTTATCCGGGCCATGAGGCGCGCCAGCGCCGCGAGCTCCTGCGCGGAGCAGCGGGAGAAGCTCTTCGTCCGAAGCGACTCCCGCGGGCTCGCGAGCGCCGCCTGCGGCGGCTCCCCCTCCACCCGCACCGCCCGGCCCGCGCCGTCCGCCGGCCCGGCCCGCAGCGTCGCCCGGGGCGCCACCGCCAGGGGCGGCGGCGGCGCGACCCCGACCATCACCTCCCGGAACACGCGGTCGTACACGGCGACGTGCTCCCGCCGGGACACGAGCGTCGCCCGCCCCGCCCAGTAGACGTCCGCGACGGGCACGAGCCCGCAGGCGTGGCAGAACCGCAGGAGCCGCCCCGTGCCGACCGGCAGGCCCGCGTCGCGAAGCGCCCGCCCGAACGCGACGAGGCGCTCCAGCGGCGCGGCGCCGCTCACCCCACGATCTCCGGCAGCGCGTCCTCCACCGCGACCTGGTCGTCGCGGTTCTTGATCGCCCACCCCAGGGTGAGCCGCGCCACCTCCGCGTCCATCGCCGCCGCACCCAGCGCCGCGACGGCCCGGGACCAGTCGATCGCCTCCGCCGGCCCCGGCGGCTTCACCAGGTCGAGGGCGCGCAGCCGCTCCACCGCCCGCGCCATCTGGCGGGCCAGGGCCTCCGGCACCTCCGGCGCCCGGGCGCGGATGATCGCGACCTCCCGGTCCAGGTCCGGGTACTCGATCCAGTGGTACAGGCACCGCCGCTTGAGGGCGTCGTGCAGCTCCCGCGTGCGGTTCGACGTGATGATCACCGTCGGCGGCGTGTCGGCCCGCACCGTGCCGAGCTCCGGGATCGTCACCGCAAAGTCCGCGAGGACCTCCAGGAGGAACGCCTCGAACTCGTCGTCCGCCCGGTCGAGCTCGTCCACCAGGAGCACCGCCCCGTCCCCGGCGCGCACCGCCCGCAGGAGCGGCCGCTCGATGAGGAAGCCGGGGGCGTACAGGTCCGTGACCGGCGCCGACGGGTCCGCCGCGTGCAGCGCGCGGGCCGCGAGGAGCTGACGCGGGTAGTCCCACTCGTACAGGGCCTGCGCCGCGTCGATCCCCTCGTAGCACTGCAGGCGGATGAGCTCCGCCCCCAGGATCCGCGACAGGGTGCGGGCCACCTCCGTCTTCCCGACCCCCGGCTCCCCCTCCAGGAGCAGCGGGCGGCGCATCCGCAGCGCCAGGTGCAGGGCCACCGCCAGACCGTGGTCGGCCAGGTAGCCGTCGCCCCACAGGGCGCGCTCCAACCCCTCGATCGTCGCGGGCGCCACCCGGCCACCATAGACCCGCCGGCGCGGCGCGGGCGAACCCCGGGGAGGGTGGCGCCAGGGTTGCGTCCGCGGCCCGGGCCGGGCGGCGTCAGTCCTCCGGCAGGCGGAGGATCACGAGCTTCTCCTCCGTCATCGTCCGCACCGCGTACGCCGGCCCCTCCCGCGTGTTGCCGGAGTCCTTCACCCCCCCGTACGGCTGCTGGTCGGCGCGGAACGTGGGGGTCTCGTTCACGACGACCCCGCCGAAGCGCAGCCGGCGCGACCAGGCCAGCGCCCGGTCGACGCGTGCGGTGAACACCCCCGCCTGCAACCCGTACGGCGTGGAGTTCGCCAGGTCCACGGCCTCGTCCACCGACCGGTACGCGGCGACCCCGACGACCGGCCCGAACACCTCCCGGCACGACAGGCTCATGTCCGGCGTGATGCCCGACACGACGGTGGGCCGCAGCAGCCCGTCGATGACGTCGCCGCCCGCCTCGACGCGCGCCCCCGCCTCGCACGCCTCGTCGATCCACGCGACGACCCGGTCGCGGGCGGCCACGTCGATGAGCGGCCCCACGTCCGTCGCCTCGTCCAGGGGGTCGCCGACGACGAGCTCCGCGACCCGGTCGCTCAGCAGGGCCAGGAACTCGTCGTGCACCTCCCGCGCCGCGTACACGCGCTGCACCGAGATGCAGCTCTGCCCCGCATGCGTGAAGCCGGACCGCGCGATGCGGCGGGCCGCGTCGTCGAGGTCCGCGTCGGCGGCCACGATCACCGGGGTGGAGTTGCCGAGCTCCAACGCCACCGTCTTGCGAGGCGCCCGCCGCCGGATCCCCCACCCCACCTCCGGGCTCCCCGTGAACGACACGAGCGCCACGTCCGGGTCGTCGACGAGCGCCTGCCCCACCACGCCGCCCGGCCCCGGCAGCACCGTGAGGTACCCGGGGGGGAGGCCCGCCTCCAGCAGGATCCCGCCGAGCGCGAGCGCCGACAGCGGCGTCGCCTCCGCCGGCTTCACCACCACCGGGCAGCCCGCCGCGATCGCCGGCGCCACCTTGTGCGCCACCAGGTTCAACGGGAAGTTGAACGGGGAGATCCCCGCCACCACCCCCACCGGCTCCCGCACCACGAACGCGACCTTGCCGCGCCCCGCCGCGCTCGCCTCCATCGGCACCACCTCGCCGCCCAACGTGCGGGCCGCCGCCGCCGCGAACGTCAGGGTGTCGACGCAGCGCGCCACCTCCCCCCGCGCCTGCGCGACCGGCTTCCCCGCCTCCAAGGCGATCACCCGCGCCAGCACCCCCGCGCGCTCCGCGACCAGCACGGCGGCGCGGTCCAGCACCGCGGCGCGCTCCGCGACCGGCGGCGGCGGCAGATGCCCCGCTGCGGCCCGCACCGCCGCGGCCGCGTCCGCGGCGCCCGCCAACGCCACCCGCGCGACGAGCTCACCCGAGAACGGGCTCCGCACCTCCAGGTCCTCGTTCGGCTGCGCGAACCCCGCCGCCGTCAACATCCCCGTCGGCAAGTCGGCGTCCAAGAGCGGCGTCACCACGGTCATCCGGCGTCCCTCCCCCGAGGACCTCAGCGTCCCGGTGAGGATACCCCCGCCCAACCGGCGGCCCTGCTTGGCGGCGGGGGCTACGATGGCCCCATGGGCGAGCCCCGCCTCGTCGACTCGTTCGGCCGCGTCGCCAGGGCGCTTCGCGTGTCGGTCACGGATCGGTGCAACCTGCGGTGCCGGTACTGCATGCCGGCCGAAGGCATGCAGTGGCTCCCGCGCGGCGACCTCCTCACCGACGACGAGCTCGTGCGGCTCGTGTCCCTCTTCGCGCGGCTCGGCACCCGCGACGTCCGCGTCACCGGGGGAGAGCCGCTCGTGCGCCCCGGCGTCGCCGACCTCGTCCGGCGCATCGTCGCCGTCGACGGCATCGGCGAAGTCAGCCTCACCACCAACGGCGTGCTCCTCGCCGGCCAGGTCGACGACCTCGTCGGCGCCGGCCTGCGCCGCGTCAACGTCAGCCTCGACAGCCTCGACCCCGAACGGTTCGCCGCCATCACCCGCCGCCGCGACCTCGACCGCGTCCTCGCCGGACTCGAAGCGTGCGAACGCCACCCGCAGCTCCGCCCCATCAAAGTCAACGTCGTGTCGCTGCGCGGCGTCACCGAACCCGAGGTCGTCGACCTCGCCGCCTTCGCCCGCCGCAAGCCGTACGTCATCCGGTTCATCGAGGTCATGCCCCTCGACGCCCCCCGCGAATGGCGCCGCGAGCTGGTCCTCTCCGGCGCCGACATCCGCTCCATGATCACGCCGCACTGGCCGCTCATCCAGCTCGACCCCGACCGCCCCTCCTCCACCGCCACCCGCTGGGGCTTCGCCGACGGTCACGGAGAGCTGCAATTCGTCTCCTCCGTCACCGAACCGTTCTGCGCCACCTGCGACCGCCTCCGCCTCACCGCCGACGGCCAGCTGCGCACCTGCCTGTTCGCCGACACCGAAACCGACCTCCGCGCCCCCCTCCGCGACGGCGCCGACGACGACGAGCTCGCCGACGTCATCCGCGGCGCCGTCCTCGCCAAACCCGCCGGCCACGGCATGCAGAACCCCGACTGGACCTACCGCGGGCGGCCCATGAGCCTCATCGGGGGGTGATTCCCCCGAGAGTCTTGCCCCCCGTTGCTCCCCGCCCTCCGGTGATCACGGACTCTCGGGGGGGTGATCCCCGAGAGTCTTGTCCTCCGCGCGTCCCCGCGGCCCGCTGA
>JBFLWO010000067.1:0-7752 GCA_040757755.1 Actinomycetota bacterium | reverse complement strand
GGCGACGCGAGGCGCCGCAGGAGGCGGGGTCGTCGAAACGAGATCACAACCCGAGCTCGCGCCCGATGATCAGCTGCTGGATCTCGCTGGTGCCCTCGGTGATGGAGGCGAGCTTCGCGTCGCGGTAGTACCGCTCCACCGGGTACTCGACGACGTAGCCGTAGCCGCCGTGGATCTGGACGGCCTCGCGGCACACCTCGTCGGCGACCTCCGCGGAGAAGTACTTGGCCATGGAGGCCTCCTTCACGCAGGGGCGGCCCGTGGAGTAGAGCCAGGCGGCCTTGTAGGCGAGGGACTTCGCCGCCTCGATCTTCGTCGCCATGGTGGCGAGCTTGAAGCGGATCGCCTGGTGCTTGCCGAGGGGGCGGCCGAAGGTCTCGCGCTCCTGCGCGTACTTGAGGGCCGCCTCGAACGCGGCCTCCGCGATGGCGGCGGACTTCACGCCGTGCGACACGCGGCCGGTGATGAGCGCCTCCATCAGCGCGGCGAACGCGCCTTCCTTGCCGCCGAGGAGGGCGTCCTCCGGGACGAAGCAGTCCTCGAAGAGGAGCTCGGCGGTGTCGGAGCTGCGGTGGCCCATCTTCTCGAGCTTCCGCGTCACCTCGAAGCCCGGGGTGTCGCGGTCGACGATGAAGACGCTGATGCCCTCGCCGCGGCGGGTCTTGTCCGTGTAGGCGGCGACGAGGCAGTAGTCGCAGATCGTCCCGTTGGTGATGAAGTTCTTGCGGCCGTTCAGGACGTAGCCGCCGTCCTTCTTGTCGGCGCGGGTGGCGAGGCCCGCCGCGTCGGAGCCGGTGCCCGGCTCGGTGATGGCGTACGCGCCGATGATCTCGCCGGCGATGGAGCGGGGGAGGTACTTCTCCTTCTGCGCCTCGGTGCCGAACTTGTAGATCGGGAAGGCGGAGAGGTCGGCGTGGGCGTTCACCGAGGCGGTGATCCCGGCGCAGACCTTCGCCATCTCCTCGACGAAGATGCACTCGGTGATCTTGTCGGCGCCGATGCCGCCGTACTCCTCCGGGAACACGATCCCGAGGAGCCCGAGCTCGCCGAGCTTCGGCATGATCTCGACGGGGAACTTCTCGTTGCGCTCGGCGTCCTCGACGAGCGGGAGGATCTCGCTGTGCGCGAACTCGCGCACCATCGCGCGGATCTCCTCCTGCTCCTCCGTGAAGGCGTAGCTCAGCATGGGCAACCTCAGGCCGTGGGTGGGGCGTCGCTCGTCGCGCGGGGGCTCGCGGCCACGCCGGCGGACGGTCGCGGGAACCGGAAAGTGCGCAGGAGTCTACCCCCGGCCCCGATAGACTGGCCAGGTGACCGACCCGTTCCGTCTGGACGATCGCACCGTGGTCGTGACCGGCGCGTCCCGGGGGATCGGCGCGTGCGTCGCGCGGTCCGTCGCGGCGCTCGGCGGCCGCACGGTGCTGGTGGCCCGCGGGGCCGACGCCCTGGAGGAGCTTGCGTCCGCGCTTCCCACGCCGTCGCGGGTGGTGGTGGGCGACGTGGCGGACCCCGTGGTGGCGGAGCGCGCCGTGGCGGCGGCGGCGGAGCTCGGCGGGTTGTGGGGTCTCGTCAACAACGCCGGCATCAACCCGTACTACACGCCGGTCGTCGACTCCGCGCTGTCGGAGTGGGACGAGGTGCTGCGCGTGAACGTGCTGGGGGCCGTGTCGTTCGCCCGGGCGGTGGGGGCGCGGCTCGCCGAGGCGGGGGCCGGGCGGATCGTTAACGTCGCGTCGATCGCGGGGCTCACCGGCCTGCCGAACATCGGCCCGTACAACGCGAGCAAGGCGGCGCTCGACGCGATGACCCGCACGCTCGCGGTGGAGCTCGGTCCCGCCGGGGTGCTGTGCAACTCGGTCGCCCCGGGGACGATCGCGACGGAGATGGTGCGGCAGCTCATGGACGCGAACCCCGCCCTGTCGGAGCGGCTCGTCGCGAAGGCGCCCCTCGGCCGCATCGGCGACGTGGAGGAGGCGGCCTGGCCGATCGTGTTCCTCCTCTCGGACGCCGCGAGCTTCATCACCGGCCAGGTACTCGTGGTCGACGGCGGCCGCCTCGCCGCCGGGTAGCACGATGCGGGTCGTCGTCTGCGGGGCCGGCACCGCCGGCTGCGTCCTCGCCGCGCGCCTGACCGAGGACCCGGGGGTGGAGGTCGACCTCCTGGAGGCGGGGCCCCACTACCGGCCGGGGGCGTGGCCGGCGGAGCTCGCCCACAGCCACCGCATCATCAAGGAGTCCCACGACTGGGGGTTCCTGGCGCAGGCGGGCGCGTCGCCGCGGCTGGTGCACGTGCCGCGGGGGCGCGTGGTGGGCGGCTCGTCGATCACGAACGCGACGATCGCGCTGCGCGGCCTGCCGGAGCACTACGACGAGTGGGCGGAGCACGCCGACGGCTGGGACTGGGCGTCGCTTCTGCCGTGGTTCCGGCGGCTGGAGCGGGACGTGCAGTTCGGGGGGGAGCCGTACCACGGGGACGCCGGGCCGATCCCGATCAACCGCTACCCGCGGGACGGCTGGTACCCGGTGATGGAGCGGTTCGCGCAGGCGGCGCTGGCCCGCGGCCACGCGTGGGTGGACGACCACAACGCGCCGGGCGCGGTGGGGGTGGGGCCCGCCCCGCTGAACATGGTGGACGGGCGGCGGCAGACCCCCGCCGACCACCACCTCGACCCCGCCCTGGCGCGCCCGAACCTGCGCCTGCACACCGGCGTCGTCGTGGACCGGGTGCGGGTCGCGGGGGGGCGGGCCGTGTCGGTGGAGGCCCTCGACGGGGAGGGACGGCAGGTCGCGTTCCCCGCCGACGCCGTGATCCTGGCGCTCGGCACGTACGTGAGCCCCGCGGTGCTGTTGCGCTCCGGCGTGGGGCCCGCCGGCGAGCTCGCCCCGCACGGCGTGCCGGTGCTGCACGAGCTGGCCGGCGTGGGGCGCGGCATGCAGGACCACCCGAAGGTGTCGTACCGGTTCTGGCTGGACCTGCCGGTGCCGACGTGGCCGAGCCCGTGGATCCAGGCGCTCCTCACCGGCCACGCCGAGGTGGACGGCGAGCCGCGCCTGTTCCAGGTCATGCCGTACGCGGGGGTGACGGAGGCGGGCCACCGGTTCACGGACCTGAACGTGCAGGTGGCGGACGCCCGGGGCCGGCGCGGCAGCGTCACGATCCAGGGGCGGGACCCGCGGCTGCAGCCGGTGCTGCGGATGGGGTGGCTGGAGGGGGACGGCGACCGCGACGTGGCGGTGGCGGCCGGCCGGGAGCTGATGGCCCTCGCGCGCACCGCCCCGCTGGCGGAGGTGCTGCGCCCCTGGCCGAGCCAGGACGACCCGGACCACGCGCTGCGGACCGTCGAGACGTTCCACCACCCGGTCGGCACCTGCCGCATGGGCCGGGCGACGGACCCCACCGCAGTCGTCGACGGCGACGGCCGCGTGCACGGCCTCGCGGGCCTGCGGGTCGTCGACGCGTCGATCATCCCCCGCATCCCGTCCGCGAACACGCATCTCGCCGTGATCGCCCTGGCGGAGCGGCTCGCGGCGCGGTTCCTGGAGACGGCCGGCGCTTGACACGGGCGGGGGCGAGGTGGAAGAACACCGCCACGTCCCCATCGTGAGGAGCCCGAGGGTGTGGAGGCTGCCCGGAGCGGTCGCGGCCGCCGCGACGCTCGCCGTCCCGGCCGGCGCGACGGCGCTCACGTTCGGCGCGGACCTGAACCGCCCGGCGAACTCCGCGGTCGACTGCACGGTGCTGCCGTCGGTCGGGGGGTTCGGCTTCCCCACCAACGTCACGAGCTGCACGTATGCGGCGACGGGGCGGTTCGGCGACTTCACCGAGGGCTTCAACGTGCCGGCGGGTCGCGGCACGATCACCGCGGTGCGGGTGCGGGTGGGGCCGGTGACCGGGCCGATGCAGGTCGTGATCTTCCGCTCCCTGCGCGACCCGTTGAGCACCGCCGCGCCGGTGTGCTGCAAGGTGGTGGGACTGTCCCCCGTGTTCACCCCCGCCCCGAACGCGGTGACGACGATCCAGACGGCCTTCGCGGTGCGCAACGACCGGGTGGTGGAGCCCGGCCTCTTGGCCCTCGAGTTCGACACGATGGCGCTGTCGGTGCTCGCCCCCGGCGTGCCGATGCCGGCGCACGACACCGGGGTGACGGACCCGCTGTTGGCGCAGGGCGCCCTCGGCTTCTTCCCGGCGCTCACGGTGCTGGGGGAGGAGCGGGTCGGGCCCGCGGGCATCGGCGGCTACCAGGTGCTGATGAACGCCGAGTGGATCCCCACGCCGGAGGGCACGGCCCAGCCGGCGGTTCCGGGGGTGGCGCCCGCCGCGATCCGCCTGGTGCAGCCGGTGGTGTCGGTGAGCGGGCCCGTGATCTCCCTGGGGCTGCGGTGCACGCAGGCGACGCCGTGCGTCGGCGTGTTCCGCCTGCAGTCCGCGCGGGTGGGTCAGGCGGGCGCGCAGGCGCAGGCGGCGCGGGTCACCACGTACGCGACGTCGCGGTTCCGCATCGGGGCGGGGCGGGCGGGCAAGGTGGGGACGCGGCTGAACGCCGCCGGGCGGCGCCTCGCGGCGCGGCGCAACGCGACGGCCTGGGCGAACGTCACGATGGGCGGGCGCGTCGTGTCGTCGACGCGGGTCACGCTGCGCCGCAAGTGAGGCGGGTCGCGGCGGCCGCGGCGCTGGCCCTCGCGCCCGCGGCGGCGGGGGCCGCGTCGTTCACCGCGATGGTCCGTCCGTTGTCGGCGGCGCAGCGGGCGGCGATGACCCCGTCGGTGTGGCGCCCGGGGTGCCCCGTCGGCCTGGGCGACCTGCGCGCCGTGCGGATGCGCCACTGGGGGTTCGACGGGCGCGTGCGCACCGGCACGCTGGTCGTGCACCGCGACGCGGCGGCGGTGGTGGTCACGGTGTTCCGCCGCCTGTTCGCGGCGCGGTTCCCGATTCGCCGCATGGTGCCGATCGAGGCGTACGGCGGCAGCGACTTCCGCTCCATCGAGGCGGACAACACGTCCGCGTTCAACTGCCGCGCCGCCACGGGGTCGCGGCGCTGGTCGCAGCACGCGTACGGACGCGCGATCGACGTGAACCCGATCGAGAACCCGTACGTCGAGCCCGGCGGGCGGGTGTACCACGTCGCGAGCCGCCGGTACGTGGACCGCACGCCGCGGCCCGGGATGGCGGTGGAGGGGGAGGTGCTGGTGCGGGCGTTCGACGCGGCGGGGTGGTCGTGGGGCGGCCGCTGGAGCGGGGTGCGCGACTACCAGCACTTCTCCGCCTCCGGCGGGTGACGGCGCCGCGGGTCGCGTGGCGGCGCCGGCGGCGTCCGGAACGCGGCGCGGACGCGCGGAGGCGTGGAGATGGATGCGACATAACGTGTTAGTCGTGCGCTCGGAACACCGACGCGGGGAACCGGCTAGGATCGCCACGATGACCAGCGGTCACGCTGCACCGTCCTGGGAAGTCACGCTCCTCCGGCGCGTCGCCGGGGGCCGTCGACCGCGGGTCGCCGGCAAGGTCGTGATCGAGGCGCCCGACGTCGACTCGGCCCGCGAGATGGCGCAGGCCGAGCTCGAGGCGCGGGCCAACGGCGAGTCACGCTGGTCCCTCGGCGTGCTGCGCCCCCTCACCCCGCGGGCGCCCGGCACGCACCGCTACCGCGTCCTGTTCGCCGAGTGGGAGTCGGTGGACGACCGGTTCGTCCGCCACGACGTCCTCACCCTCGACGTCTGGGCGGCCGACGCCGCCAGCGCCCGCCGCCTCGCCCAGCAGGAGGTGCAGGCGATCGACGGCTACCGGCCCGCGTGGCGCATCCGCTCCGTCACCCGCGAAGGCGGCCGACCGAAACGCCGGCGCGCGACCTGACAGCCCCGCGCTACCCCCTCATCCTCGGCGGCACCCGGGTCGAGACCGCCGAGTGGGAGACGCACCACGACCCGGCTGACGGCAGCCCCGTCGCCGAGGTCGCGCTCGCGACCGCCGCCGACGCCGATCGGGCGGTGCGCGCCGCCCACGCCGCCCTCGACGAATGGGCGGCCCTCGGACCCACCGGCCGCGGCGAGGCCCTCCACCGCTTCGCGACGCTGTTCGCCGAGGAGTCCGACCACGTCGCCGAGCTCGTGCACCGCGAGATGGGCAAGCCCCTCGCCGAGGCCCGGCTGGAGGTGGCCCGCGCCGCCGAGGTGATCCGCCACTTCGCCGGCGAGCCGGAGCGGCTCACCAGCACCGTCCTGGAGGGGACGTCCCCGTCCACGGGAAGCTGGGTCCGCCCCGTGCCCCTCGGCGTCGTCGCCGCGATCACCCCCTGGAACTTCCCGGTCGCCCTCGTCGTCTGGAAGCTCGCGCCGGCGCTCGCCGCCGGCTGCACCGTGGTCGTGAAGCCCGCCATCGAGGCGCCGCTGTCGCCGTGGGCGATCGTCGACATCGCGCAGCGGGCGGGCCTTCCGCCCGGCACCGTCAACGTCGTCACCGGCGACGGGCCCCTCCTCGGCGAGGCGCTCTGCACCCACCCCCTCGTCGCGAAGGTGGCGTTCACCGGGTCGCGGCGCGTCGCCGAGACCATCGCCTCCTGGACCGCGCCGCGCCTCAAGTCCCTCTCCCTCGAGCTCGGCGGCCACGGCCCGCTCATCGTGCTGCCCGACGCCGACCTCGACGTCGCCGTCGACGTCGCCGTCACCCAGGGGTACGTGAACGCCGGGCAGGCCTGCTACTCCGTGAACCGGGTGCTCGTGCCGCCCGCGCTGCACGGCGACTTCCTGGAGCGGTTCCGCGCCCGCATGGCGTCGCTGACCATCGGCCCGATGGCGACCGAGCGGGGCCTCGCACGGCACCGCGAGCTCCTCGCCGACGCGCGCGCGAAAGGCGCGACCGTGGAGGGCGGGGAGGACCGCGGCGGCCGGTTCGTCGCCCCCGCGCTCGTCACCGGCGCCCGCCCCGGGGTGCGCGTCGTCGAGGAGGAGCCCTTCACCCCCCTCGTCACCGTCATGGAGGCCGAGACCGTCGAGGCCGCCGTCGCCGAGGCGAACCGCCCCGACTTCGGCCTCGTCGGCTACGTCGTGGGCGGCGACCTGCGCCGGGCCCTCGACGTCGCCCACCGCGTGCGCTGCGGCTCCGTCGTCGTGAACGGCTGGCGCGTCGTCGTCCCGTACGCGCCGTTCTCCGGATGGCGCGGCTCCGGCGTGGGCGCCGAGCTCGGCCGCCCCGGCATGGAGGCCTTCCTCCACTGGCAGCACCTCCGCGTGCTGTAGCTCGCGGGGAAATCTCTGCCGCCCGGCCGCGCGCGCCGCGGTGCCCTGACGATTCCCCGCGTGATGCGCGCCGTGATTTCGCGGTCTTCCTGGTCCCGTGCGCAGCTGTCGTGACGCACACCCTTCGCGAGCCTTCGCCGCGGGGGCTTCAGCTTGCGGCCGGGCGCTCCGCCACGTGAACCCGTCGCGCGAACGCGAGCTGCTCCAGCTTCGGCCGCGCCCCGCCGAAGCCGCTGTCGCCCACGCCGCCGACGACGAGGTCCGGGTCCTGGTACAGCGCCGTCTCCTCCACCACCACCCGCGCGCCGCGCAGCCGCGACGCCACGTCCGGGGGGCCGCCGAACACCGACGCCCCCAGGCCGAACGGCGTGTCGTTCGCCAGCGCCACCGCATCGTCCACGTCGTCCGCGACCACGAGGGCGCGCAGGGGGGCGAACACCTCCTCCCGCCAGATCATCGCGTCGAGGGACGTGCGCGGCAGGAGCACCACCGTCGGGGTGAAGAACGGGCCCGCCTCCC
>JBFLWO010000066.1:0-7758 GCA_040757755.1 Actinomycetota bacterium | reverse complement strand
GGCGGTCCGGCGCCGGCCCGCACCCCCTCCCCGGCGGCGTGCCCCGCGACCCGGCGGGGTGCGCCACCGGCGGCGTGCGGCTCCGGGGGCGCACTCGGGTCCGGCGGCCTGCCGGGACACACCTTGATTTAGTTTGACATCCGACTATCGTATGTCCGATGGTGTGGGCGTGCGCGGCGGCGCCGCCGATGGGAAGACCAGGAGAGGGCACCATGACCACCGCCCGCCACGGCACCCACGAGCGGATCCGACCCGACAGCTGGGCAGAGCACGCGACCGTCTCGGGACGTGAGCTTCCCCCCGTCTCCTATGGCCCCAGGCGGGAGGAGCCGGCCCCCGGCGTCTACCCGTACACGCGCGGCATCCACCCCGACATGTACCGCACGCGCCGCTGGACGATGCGGATGTTCGCGGGTTTCGGCGCGCCCGAGGACACGAACGCCCGCTTCCGCCACCTGCTCGCGCAGGGCCAGACGGGCCTGTCCACCGCCTTCGACATGCCCACGCTCATGGGCTACGACCCCGACCACCCCATGTCCCTGGGGGAGGTGGGCCGGGAGGGCGTGTCCGTCGCCTCCGCCGACGACATGGCGCGGCTGTTCGACGGCATCGACCTGGGCGCCGTGTCCACCTCGATGACGATCTCCGGCCCCGCCCCCGTGGCCCTCGCGATGTTCGTCGTCGCCGCCGAGCGCGCCGGCGTGCCGCGCGCCCGCCTGCGGGGCACCCTGCAGACGGACATCCTCAAGGAGTTCATCGCCCAGAAGGAATGGGTGGTGCCGGAGCGCCCGTCGATGCGCCTCGTCGCCGACCTCGTCGCCTTCTGCGCCGACGAGATGCCGCTGTGGCATCCCGTGTCGGTGAGCGGCTACCACATCCGGGAGGCGGGGGCGACCGCCGCCCAGGAGCTCGCGTTCACGCTCGCCGACGGCATCGCCTACGTGCAGGAGCTCGTCGACCGCGGCATCCACCCCGACCGGTTCCTGCCGCGGTTCTCCTTCTTCTTCAACTTCCACATCGACTTCTTCGAGGAGGTCGCGAAGATCCGCGCCGCCCGCCGGATCTGGGCGACGGTGATGCGGGAGCGCTTCGGGGCCCGCGACCCGCGGTCCCTCACGCTGCGCACCCACGTGCAGACGTCCGGGGTGTCGCTCACCGCCCAGCAGCCGCTCTTGAACGTCGCGCGCACCGCGATCGAGGCGCTCGGCGCGGTGATGGCCGGCACCCAGTCCCTCCACACCAACGCGTACGACGAGACGCTGTGCCTGCCGACCGAGGAGTCCGCCACCCTCGCGCTGCGCACCCAGCAGCTCATCGCGGAGGAGACCGGCGTCGCGAGCGTCGCCGACCCGCTCGGCGGGTCGTACCTCGTGGAGTCCCTCACCGACGAGATCGAGCGCGACGCCCGCCACTACCTGGAGGAGATCGACGCGCGCGGCGGCATGGTCGCCGCCGTCGAGGAGGGCTACCCGCAGGCCGAGATCGCCGACGCCGCCTACGCCTTCCAGAGGGCCGTGGAGCGCGGTGACCGCCGGGTGATCGGCGTGAACTCCCACGTCCAGGACGGGGACGCCCCGGTGGAGCTGCACCGGGCCGACCCGGAGGCCGAGCGCCTCCAGGCGGAGCAGGTGCGCGCCCTGCGCGCCCGCCGCGACCCGCACGCCCACGCGGCCGCCGTCGCGGCGCTGCGGCGGGCGTGCGAAGGAACCGACAACGTCATGCCACGGCTCATCGACGCCGCCGCGGCGGGCGCCACCATCGGGGAGGCGTGCGACGTCTTCCGCGACGTGTGGGGCAGCTACCGTGACCCGGCGCGCTGGTAAGGAGGAACACCGGAATGCAGCACACGACCGCCGTCGACCTCTCCCTCACCGACATGCATCGGGAGGTGCAGGACCTCGCGCGGCAGTTCGCGCGCGACGAGGTCGCCCCCCACGCGGAGGAGTGGAACGCCGCCCACCGGGTGCCGATGGACACGCTGCGGGCGATGGGGGAGCTCGGGTTCCTCGGCGTCGCGGTGCCGGAGGAGCTCGGCGGCGCCGGCCTCGACTCCACCGCCCTGTGCCTGATCGTGGAGGAGATCGCCCGGGCCGACGCCGGGCTGTCGGTGGCGATCGCCGCCCAGAACGGCCTTGGGATCGCCCCGATCATGAGGTGGGGCACGGAGGAGCAGAAGCGCCGCTTCGTCCCCGACCTGGCGAGCGGCGCCCGGTTCGCCGCGTACGGGCTCACCGAGCCGGACGTCGGCTCCGACACGGCGGCGCTGCGCACCGCGGCGGTGGAGCGGGAGGACGGGCGGTTCGCGGTGAGCGGGGCGAAGCAGTGGATCACGAACGGCGGCTTCGCGGACCTGTTCGTGGTGTTCGCCCGCACCGACGGCCCCGGGGCGCGCGGCATCAGCGCGTTCGTGGTGGAGCACGGCACGGGCTTCACGGTGGGGAGGGAGATCCCGAAGATGGGGCTCCACACCTCCTCCACGGTGGAGCTCGCGTTCGACGACCACCTGGTGGAGCCGGAGCGCATGCTGGGCCCGCGCGGGGCGGGGTTGAAGGTGGCGCTGTCGACCCTGGACGGGGGCCGCATCACGATCGCCGCGCAGGCGGTGGGCATCGCGGCCGCCGCCCTCGACCTGGCCGCGCAGTACGCGACGCAGCGCACCGCGTTCGGCGGGCCGATCGCCCGGTTCCAGGGGGTGCAGTTCCCGCTCGCGGACGTCGCCGCGAAGCTCGACGCGGCGCGGCTTCTCACCTACCACGCCGCCCGTCTGCGCGACGCCGGGCAGCCGCACGGGGTGGCGGGGGCGAAGGCGAAGCTGTTCGCGAGCGCGGTGGCGGTGGAGGCCGCGGACGTCGCGGTGCAGACCCTCGGCGGGTACGGGTACTCGGCGGAGTTCCCGGCGGAGCGCTACTACCGTGACGCGAAGATCACGGAGCTGTACGAGGGCACCAGCCAGATCCAGCGGATCGTGATCGCCCGCGACCTGTTGGGGGACGCGGCGCGGTGACCGACGGGGCGGTGCTGCCGCGGGGGTCCCCGGCGGGGCGCGGTACACTGCCGCGCCATGCCGGCGACCGCCCCGTGACCCCCACGCGCGACCCCGTCGACGAGGCGGTGCGCCACTGGGCGGAGCGCCGTCCCGAGAGCGCCCGGTTCCGCGCCCTCACCTCGATGGTGCGCGCGTACTCGGTGGTGACGCGCGAGATCGAGGCGGTGCTCCAGGGGCTGGAGCTGAACCTGTCGCGGTTCGAGATCCTGCTCGTGCTGTCGTTCTCCCGCCGCGGGTCCCTGCCGGCGTCGCGGCTGCGGGACGCCCTCATGATCCACGGGTCGAGCGTGACGTACCTGCTCGACCGGCTGGAGGCGGCGGGGCTCGTGGCTCGCGCCCCCGACCCGGAGGACCGCCGCGTGGTGCGGATCGCCCTCACCGACGCCGGCCGCGACACCCTCGACCGTGCCTGCGCCCTGCTCGTGGAGGGCGGCTTCGGGGCGTTCGCGTCGGTGCCGGAGGAGCGCCTCGAGGTGCTGTCCGACGTCCTGAACGAGCTGCGCGGCGGCGCCAACGGGACCTGATGCCGCGGGCGGCCGGGGGCGAACGGACCGCTCCTTCGGGCGCGCCCCGATACCAGGTCGATAACACACGCGTCGACGTTCACCTGCGTTGACGGTCAGCCAGAAAGCCGGACCGCTCTAGTTCGCGTGTCCGAGACCCATGGCGGGCTCCTCGCCGAGGAGCGGAACGGGACGCCGGCGCCGCTCACGAGGCGGGCCCGCGAGGGGGCGACGGCGCGTGTCGACGCCGCCACGCGAAGGCCCACGGCGGAACTTGCCGGTTCCGCCGGGCCGTGAGATCGTCGGCGGCGTGAACCGGCGCGAGACGGCCTCGCCGTACGCTCCGCCGGGGGTGCGCGACGCGCAACCCTCGCCGGAGGGCGGGGTCACTGCGGCGACCGTGGGGGATGCCCTCGCGCTGGGCCGCCACGCCGGGAACCGCGCGTTCGCCGCCGCCCTGCGCCGGCAGGCGGCTCCGCCTGCCGCGCCGCCGGCCGCGGCGCCGCCCGCCGGCGGGGACGCGGGCGCGCGGGCCGGGGACGGCCCGGAGCCGTACCGCACGCTGATCCTCGAGCACGACATCACGGGCATCAAGACGGCCAAGAACTTCAGCGGCGCGACGCGGCCGCAGCGGTTCGCGATGATCGAGATCCTCGTGAACCAGGGGTGGGTCGGGCCGCTGGACGAGTACGCGATCGAGGACCTGTGGAACGGGTTCGGGGCGGCCGGCATCGCCCAGGCGTACGCGGAGCGGCGCGCCCTGTGGGACCAGTGCGTGGAGGCGGGCGCGGAGCTGTGGGACCTCGAGGCCGTGAAGCCCGTGCGGGACAAGTGGGAGAGCGACGTGAAGGCCGTCGCCCGCGTCTACATGCGGCACAACCGGGAGGCGGTGCTGGCCGAGGCGGCTCGGGTCGGCCTGGGGGATCTGAAGGGCGGCGCCGCCGCAACGCCGGACATGGCGAAGGTGCGCCAGACGCAGCAGATGGCCCGGGAGGTGGCGCGCGCCGACGACGCGATGGCACGCATGCGCGAGCTGCCCGTGGGGTGGGAGTACGCGGCGTACGACATGCCCGGACAGAAGGGTCGCGTCGACAAGGAGGTCGCCCACTTCGACCCGGAGAAGCCCCCGCAGATCCCCGCGGGGCCCGGCGACGCCGGGTTCATGCGGTGGCAGGAGATCAAGCCGAAGTACGAGGCGGTCGCCCAGGCGCGCGCGACGCTCGCCGCCCGCAACCCGAGCTTGGTGGTGCTGTCCGGGGATGCGAAGGAGAACGCGGCGTTCGCGTCGGCGTCGCCGCAGGAGGCCGCCGCGAAGCTGCGCGAGGTGCTGGCGCGCACCCTGAAGAACATCGAGGAGACCGAGCCGAAGATCGACACGGGGGACCTCGACTGGCGCGACCTCGTCCCCATCCACCAGCAGCTCTACGGGGGCCTGCCGTCGGAGAGCGGCACGCAGTGGAAGGAGACGCTCTATCAGGGCGTCGCGAAGGACGTGATCGGCGACTACGAGGCGCAGCAGTTCTGGATCACGCTGGGGCTCGGGACCCTCGCCGCCGCCGCCTTCATCATCAGCGAGATCGCGACCGGCGGGATGGCGACGTTCCTGTGGGCGGCGGCCGGCGCGGCGATCTCGGCGGGGACCGCGGCGATGAGCTGGGAGCGCTACGAGGACCTCGCGACCGCCGCGGGGTCCACCGCCACGGCGCAGACGCGCCTCGTGGGGGAGGGGCAGGTCACCGAGGCGGCGATCGCCGCGGTGATCGACACGGCCTTCGCGTTCCTCGACGCCGCCGCCGCGGTGAAGGGCGTCGCCGCCGCGGTGCGCGCCACCGCCGCCCGGGAGGCGCTCGGGAAGCTGGCGCAGCTCGGCGAGAAGGAGGCGCGCGAGGCGATCGAGGCGGCGGTGAAGGAGATCGGCCCGCAGGAGACGATCCGCCGCTCCGGCAAGACGGCGGAGGAGCTGGCGGGCATCGTGGGGCGCGAGTCGGAGGCCGGGAAGGCGCTGCAGGGCGCCGCGTCGGACGTGGCGGTGCTGAACCCGCCGGCGCAGGGCGGGGCGGCGGGCGCGACGGCCGCGGACATCACCCCGGCGGCGCGGAAGCTGGCGGGCCGCCTGCAGGGACTGTTCGACCGGTGGGCGCAGCTCACCCCCACGGAGCGCCTGACCCAGCTGGTGCAGGAGGTGAACGCGGACTTCGCCCACACCGGGATGCCGCCTCTCATGCCGTTGAACTGGACGGCGTCGGGCGGCGTGCGCGGGCAGATGACGATCGCCCAGTGGGAGCTGGCGGTCGGGTCGGAGGCCCTGACCCGGTCGACGGTCACGGTGGAGGAGTTCGCGAAGCTGGTGAACACCGCCCGCCACGAGGCGGAGCACGGGCTGCAATGGTTCCGGATGGCGCAGCTGGAGGCGGCGGGCGGCAAGAGCGCCCGCGAGATCGCGCAGAAGCTCGGCATCCCGGAGCAGGTCGCGGAGGCGGCGATCGAGGTGCAGAACGGCTTCAGGAAGGGGGAGAAGCTGATCGCCGGATCGGCGCTGGAGGCGGAGGCGAAGTCGTTCTTCGAGAGCGTCTACGGGGCGGGCCGGGCGGAGCGCAACCGCGTGATCAACGCCGTCACCGACGCGGCGAACAAGCTGGAGGACGCGAGCCGGCGGTTCGACGCCGTCAGGAACCTCGCCGACGGCGACCCGGCGAAGGAGGCGGCGCGCCGCGCGCTGGACCAGGCGGCGGAGGCGAAGCGCGCGGCGTACCCCGCGTACCGGGCGCTGCCGGAGGAGGCCGCCGCGTTCACGGCGGGGGACGTCGCGGAGGCGGCGATGCGGGAACGGCTCGAGCTGTCCCGCCGCCTCGGCGTCGCGCGGCAGGCGGAGCGTGAGGCGTACCAGGCGTACGAGCCGCTGGAGAAGCTGTACGTCGACGCCGCGACCCGCCCGAAGACGATGCTCGCCTACGACCGCCTGCTCGCCTACCACAACGCTCTGGACGCCTGGAAACGGGCCCTCGACACCGTCGAGCAGGTGGAGCGCGGCCTGAGCATGGCCGCCGCCGGGAAGGCGCCGCGGTGACGATCGCGTCGCACGCCGCCCTCGACGCGATCGAGGGGCTCATCTCCGCGGTGTGCGCCGCGGAGCGCGCCGACGCGTTCCTCGCCGGACGGGGCACGGCGCGGCCCAGCGCGCGCGTTCCCGGCGGGGTGCGGGTGGAGCTCGCGGACGGCGGGCCGCTCGCCGCCCTGGAGGTGCGCGCCTGGGACGGCGACGCGATCGGAGTGGTGGAGGTGGAGATCGCCCCCGGGTGCGCGCCGACGTGGGGGGAGGTGCAGGACCGGCTCGGCCCGTTCACGCCGCTCGCCCTACTTCACCCCGGGCCCGCGGTGATGTCGGCGACGTGGTGGCGGGAGCCGCATCCGGTCGACGCCACCGTCCTCGTGGCGGACCCCGGGGGGGCCACCGCCCCCGTCCACGCCCTCAACATCCGCCGCGGCCGGTCCCGGCCGGGGTGAGCGGCGGGTGTGGAGCGACCGGCCGGAGGGTACGCACCAGTCCCCATGTCCGCTCCCGCCACCATCGTCATCGTCGGCGCAAGCCTCGCCGGCGCCCGCGCCGCGGAGACCCTCCGCGACGAGGGGTTCGCCGGGCGCGTGGTGCTTCTGGGGGAGGAGGACGAGCCGCCGTACGAGCGCCCGCCCCTGTCGAAGACGTACCTGCGGGGGGAGAGCGAGCGCGCCGCCGCCCGCGTCCACCCGGAGGGGTTCTACGCGGAGCGCGGCATCGAGCTTCGCACCGGGGTGCGGGTCGACGCGCTCGACGCCGCCGCCGGCACGGTCATGCTGGCGGACGGGGAGCGGCTGCGCTTCGACCGGCTGCTCCTCGCGACGGGGGCGGCGCCGCGGCGGCTGCCGGTGCCGGGCGCCGACCTGGACGGGGTGCTCCTGCTGCGGACGCTGCCCGACTCGGACGCCCTGCGCGCCCGGCTCGTGCAGCGGCCCGCGGTGGTCGTGGTGGGGGCCGGGTGGATCGGGTGCGAGGTCGCCGCGTCGGCCCGCCAGATGGGGTGCGAGGTGACGATGCTCGACGTCGCCGACCTGCCCCTCGCCGGGGTCCTGGGGCCGCAGATGGGGGCGTTCTACCGGGACGTGCACGCCGCGAACGACGTGCGGTTCCTCGGCGGCACGGGGGTGGAGGCCGTGGAGGGGGCGGGACGGGTG
>JBFLWO010000065.1:0-7804 GCA_040757755.1 Actinomycetota bacterium | reverse complement strand
CGTCGCCGTGCATCATTTTCATGGATGAGATTGATGCGGTGGGTAGGCATCGGGGGGCGGGGCTTGGTGGGGGGCATGATGAGCGGGAGCAGACCCTCAACCAGCTTCTGGTGGAGATGGATGGGTTTGAGGCGAAGGACAACATCATTTTGATTGCGGCGACGAACCGTCCGGATATTTTGGATCCGGCGCTTTTGCGGCCGGGGCGGTTTGATCGGCAGATCGTGGTGGATCGTCCGGATCGGGTGGGGCGGGCGGCGATTTTGAAGGTGCATACGAAGGGCAAGCCGATCGCGAAGGAGATTTCCCTGGAGGATCTGGCGGGGCAGACGCCGGGGTTCACGGGGGCGGATCTTGCGAATTTGGTGAATGAGGCGGCGTTGTTGGCGGCTCGGCGGGGGAAGCGGTTGATCGGGCAGCCGGAGTTGGAGGAGGGGATCATGCGGGTCGTGGCGGGCCCGGAGAAGAAGTCCCGTCTTTTGGGGGAGAAGGAGCGGGCGGTCACGGCGTATCACGAGATGGGGCATGCCTTGGTGGGGCATTTCCTGCCGCATGCGGATCCGGTGCACAAGATCTCGATTGTGTCGCGGGGGCAGGCGTTGGGGGTGACGATCTCGATGCCGGCGGAGGACAAGTTCAACGCGACGCGGGCGGAGCTTGAGGATCGGATGGCGATGACGCTTGGGGGGCGGGCGGCGGAGGAGATCGTTTTCGATGAGGTGACGACGGGTGCGGCGAATGATTTGGAGAAGGTGACGCAGACGGCGAAGCAGATGACGATGCGGTTCGGGATGTCGGAGAAGTTGGGGCCGCGGGTGTTGGGGCATTCGCATGGCGCCCCGTTTTTGGGGCGGGATCTGCATTCCGAGCCGGATTACTCGGATGAGACCGCGCGGGAGATCGATGCGGAGATCCGTCGGATCATCGAGGATGCGCATCAGCGGGCGCGGGACATCTTGGTGGAGCATCGGGGGGATCTGGAGCGGTTGTCCCAGGTTCTTCTGCGGCGGGAGACGATCGAGCGGCCGGAGTTTCTGCGGTTGTTGGATGGGGAGGATGAGGCCGTCGTGTTCCGGGCGAAGGATGAGGCGGCGGCGAAGGCCCTGGCGGAGGACGAGTCCCCCGCGTCCCCGGTGGAGCCGAAGCGGATGCCGTATCCGCCGGCGACCGGCACCCCCGTCACCGAGGCGTAACCCACCCTTCCTCCGGCCGCGGGTGACGCGACCGGGAGCGGGAAGGCGGCACCACGGCGCGCCTCACCTCGGGACGCGCGACCGAGATTTCAGCGGCGCGTAAGGAACGCGTGGGCGCGCGTGCGTCAGCATCCGGGGTGATGGCCGGCGACAGCACGTCAATGGGGACACGCATCCGGGGGCTCGTGCGGTTCGCCCTCGCCTCACCCGCGACGCGGCGGTGGGAGCCGCTGATCGCACGGATCGCCCTGGCGGCGGTGTTCATCCCCGCCGGGCTCGGCAAGTTCGTCAACCACGACGCGTACATCACCCGGTTCGACCGGTGGGGGTTCCCCGCGCCCGGCAGCGTCGCGTACTTCGTCGGCACGATCGAGGTGGTGTGCGGCATCGCGATGCTCCTCGGCGTCGCCCCCCGCCTCACGGGCGCCATCCTCGCGGGCAACATGGTCGGCGCGCTCGTCACCGCCGGACGCATCGACGGCGGCATGAACCTGTGGCTTCCCCCCCTCATGATCGCCCTCGCCGCCCTCGTCGCCGTCCTCGGCGCCGGGCGCCACCACCTCCCGTCGCCGTTCGCCCCCGCCGCCTCCCCCCCGGCGGCGGGCACCGCGCCGCCCGGCGGGCCGCCCGATCGCGAGATGACCCCTTAAGAGGGTCGTTGGCGGGTCGCGCGTCGCGCCCAGCGATGCGCGACCGTAATCGAGACGGGAATCGGACCGGATGACATTCGACGATCGAGCGCATCACGCTGAAGAATCGTCAGGGAACCCTCCGGCGAGTCGTCGTGCGAAGAGATTCTTCAGCGCTCACCGCTCCCGGCTGCGTCGGTAACGGGGCACTGGGGTAAGCTCGGCGCATGCCGCCGGAGAGCGTCTTCCCCGCATTCATCGAGATGGGCCTCGGCGTCGACCTGCACGGCGAGGACGCCACGAAAGCGGCCCGCCGCGCCGTGCGCGAGGCGATCGGACGCAACTCCCTCCCCGGCATGTGGAGCCTCCTCCCCGACGCCGACCTCACGCGCATGCGGGTCGAGGTGACGGTCGCCGTGCCGCACCCCGAGGCCGTCGACACCGCGGCGGTCGCCGCGGAGTTCCCCTACGGCACCATCACGGTCACGGCCGTCGAGGGCGGCGCCCGCACGTCGAACGGGAACGCCCGCGACACCGGCAGCGGCAACCTCATCTGCGCCGTCGCCGTCATCGCGGTGGGGTGGTAGCGGCCCGGGTCGGCTGCTTCGGGCCCCGGCGTCACGACAGGCCTCCGTCACCGCCGGACGGCACGACTCGACCAGGCCACCATCCACGCGGCGTCTCGGGGGTCCCCGGTCGGCGGCCCGCCCGCAACCGTGATGCGGACGCTCGCGCGGCGGCGGTAGTCGGCGCGGACGCGACAGTGGGGCCAGCCGTACGGACGCCGCGCCCGCCATCCGACAAGATGGCCGCATGCGGACCACGGTCCTCATCGTCGACGACCACCCGGGCTTCCGGTCGTGCCTCCGGACGCTGCTGGAGGCCGACGGGTTCGCCGTCGTCGCCGAGGCCGGCGACGGCGCCGAGGGCCTGCGCATGGCCCGCCGCCACGCCCCGGAGGTGGTGATCGTCGACGTCGGCCTCCCCGACATCTCGGGCTTCGACGTCGCCCGCGCCCTCGCCGGCGAGCGGGCAGGCCCCTGCGTCGTGCTCGTGTCCAGCCGCGATGCAGTGGACTACGGTGGCCTCGTCGCAGAGTCCGGCGCCTGCGGCTTCATGCCGAAGTCCGAGATCACCGGCGACGCGATCGAGCGGATGATGAGCCGGAGATGAGACGGGACCTGCGGACCGCGCTGATCGGCCTCGCCGTCGCCGGGGCGGCGTTCGCCGCGGTCTGCCTCGCCCTCATCCTCACGAGCGACCACCAGTCGCCCACCGACCCGGACGTCGTCTTCCTCGCCGGGAACATCGGGTTCATCGAGACGGGCCTCCTCACCTGGTGGCGGCGGCCCGACAACCGGTTCGGCGCGCTCATGGCCGCCACCGGGTTCGCCGGACTCCTCAACCACCTCACAGCGTCGAACGAGGCCGCGGTCTTCACGTTGGGGCTCTTCGTCGCGAACCTCGTCGCCCCCGTCGCCGCGCACATGCTGCTCGCCTTCCCCTCCGGCCAGCTCAGGCCGGCGGAGATGAGGATCGTCGCGCTGTTCTGGGCCGTCGCCACCGTCCTGTCGTGGCCGGCGCTCCTGTTCACCGCGTCCGGCCCCGCCCGCCGCGGCCCCTGGCCCGAAAACCTCGCCCTCGTCACGCCGAACGACGCGGTCGTCACCACCTTCGGGATCCTCAGGGGCGTCGTCGCGGGCGCCGGCGTCATCGCCGCCCTCGCCGTCCTGGTCGGGAGGTGGCGGCGCGCCGAGGGGCTCCAGCGGCGCGCCATGGCGCCCGTCCTCACCATCGGCGTCCTCACCGGCCTGGTGTGGGGCGTCCTCGTCACGGTCGACGGGGTGGACCCCGAGTCCGGCGCCGTCCCCGTCCTGCAATGGGTGATGGTCGTGTACGCGCTGATCCCCGTCGCGTTCGTGCTCGGCCTCGTCCGCGGCCGGATGTTCGGGGCGGGCGCCGTCCGCCTCGTCGTCGCCGGACTGGGTGACGCCGCCGGCCCCGGCGGGCTGCGCGACCGGCTCGCCGTCGCGCTGGGCGACCCCACCCTGACCCTCGCCTACTGGCTCCCCGACCAGGGGCGCTACGTCGACACGGCGGGACGGCCCGTCGAGCTTCCCGCACCGGGATCCGGCCGAGCCGTCACCCCCGTCGAGACCGAGGGGCGGGTCGTCGCCGCGCTCGTGCACGACGTGAGCCTCGCGGCGGCCGACGCGGACACCGTCCGCGCCGCGGGCGGCGCGGTCGCCCTCGCCCTCGAGAACGAGCGGCTCGACGCGGAGCTCCGCGCGAACATCGCCGAGCTCGCCGCCTCCCGGGCGCGCATCATCGAGGCGGCCGACGCGGCCCGCCGCCGCATCGAGCGGGACCTGCACGACGGCGCGCAGCAACGGCTCGTCGCCGTCGCCCTGAGCCTGCGCATGGCGCGCGGGCGCATCCGCGACGACCCGGCGACGGCGGCCGAGCTGCTCGACGCCGCGGGGGCCGAGCTCGACCAGGCGCTCGCGGAGCTGCGGGAGCTGGCCCGCGGCATCCACCCGGCGGTCCTCACCGACAGGGGCCTCGGCCCCGCCCTCGCGGCGCTCGCGGGCCGGTCCCCGGTGCCGGTCGAGCTCGACGCGGACATCGACGGCGGCCTGCCCGCCCCCGTCGAGGCCGCCGCGTACTTCGTCGCCGCCGAGGCGCTCACGAACGTCGCCCGCTACGCCCGCGCCACCCACGCGCGGATCTGCGTCGCCCGCGTCGCGGGGGCGGCCCGCATCGAGGTGCGCGACGACGGCGTCGGCGGCGCCGACCCGGACGCGGGGTCCGGCCTGCGCGGCCTCGCCGACCGGGTCGCCGCCCTCGACGGCCGCCTCGAGGTGGTGAGCCCCCCGGGAGGCGGCACGATCGTGAGGGCGGTGATCCCGTGCGGGTCGTGATCGCCGAGGACTCCGTCCTCCTGCGGGAGGGCATCGTCCGCCTGCTCGAGGACTCCGGCATGCGGGTGGTGGGGCAGGCGGGCGACGCGGAGGAGCTCATCCGGCGCGTCGCCACCCACACCCCCGACGTCGCGATCGTCGACGTCCGCATGCCGCCCACCCACACCGACGAGGGGCTGCGGGCGGCGCGGGAGATCCGGGAGCGGTTCCCCACCGTCGGGGTGCTCGTCCTGTCCCAGTACGTGGAGGAGGCGTACGCCGTCGAGCTCCTCGCCGACACCGCCGCCGGGCGCGGCTACCTGCTGAAGGACCGCGTCACCGACATCGCCGGGTTCTGCGACGCGGTGCGCCGCGTCGGCCAGGGCGGCTCCGCACTGGACCCGGAGGTGGTGGCGGGCCTCATCGGCCGGCGGCGTCGCGACGACCCGATCGCCACGCTCACCCCGCGGGAGCGCGAGGTGCTCGAGCTGATGGCGGAGGGGCGGTCCAACCAGGGGATCGCGGAGCGCCTCGTCGTGACGGAGCGCGCCGTCGAGAAGCACGTCACCAACATCTTCGCGAAGCTCGGGATCACGGCCGCCACGGCCGACCACCGCCGCGTCCTGGCGGTCCTCGCCTTCCTGCGCGCCTGACGCGTCACCGGGGCGCGCACCCGGCCGGGGCAGAGTGCGGGTAGCCCCACCCCCGGTCTCACGCTCGCCGCACTGACACGCTCCCGCCCCGCGTGGATGCTGCGCCCCGTCAGCGGACGCAGGAGGGGGACGGTGAGACGGGATTACCTCGAACGCCACGGGCGGCGGATGGCGCGCCGCCGCTGGTGGGTCGTCGGCGCGTGGATCGCGCTCATGGTCGTGGCGGTGGGCCTCGCCGCGCGCCTCGGGGAGGTCACCACCACCGAGGTGACGCTGCCGGGCACCGAGGCGCAGCGCGGCATCACCCTGATCCAGGACCACTTCGCGGACGGCGACTACACCACCGTCCAGCCCGTGTTCCGCCGCCGCACCCTGACCGTCGACGACCCCGCCTACCGGCGGGAGGTCACCGCCGCCCTGGACCGCGCCGCGCGCGTCGTCCCCGGCACGCAGGTCGTGAGCTACTTCTCCAGCGGCAGCCGCGACTTCGTGGGCGACGGCGGGCACCTCACCTACGCCACGCTGCGCCTGCCGATCGAGCCGGCCGACGCGAAGGGGAAGGTGGAGCCGATCCGCGAGGCGCTCGGCACCCCCGCGGGGTTCGAGCCGACGCTCCTCGGCGGGCAGGCGGCCATCGACCACGACACCACGCCGATCTTCGACGAGGACCTGAAGAACGCGGAGCTCATCGCGTTCCCGATCGCGCTCCTCATCCTCCTCCTCGTGTTCGGCAGCGCCGTCAGCGCCCTGCTCCCGATCGCGATCTCCGTCGTCACGATCCTGGGGGCGCTCGGCGCGACGTTCCTCGTGGGCCAGGCCACCACCCTGGCCGTGTACGTCACGAACGTGATCAGCCTGATCGGGATCGGCATCGGCATCGACTACTCGCTGCTCGTGGTGTCGCGTTTCCGGGAGGAGCTCGCCGCCGGCCGGGACCGGGAGGACGCCCTCGCCCGCACCGTGGCGACCGCCGGGCATGCGGTCCTGTTCTCGGGCCTGACCGTCGCGATCGGGCTGGCGACGCTCGTCCTCCTCGGCGTGCCGTTCATGCGGTCGATGGGCATCGGCGGCATGCTCGTGCCGCTGTTCGCCGTCCTCGCCGGCCTGACGCTCCTGCCGGCGCTCCTCGCGATCCTCGGGCCGCGCGTGAACGCCGGCCGGGTCGTCCCGCGCCGCCTCCTCGAGCGGCGCGGCGACGGGTGGGGGCGCCTCGCGCGGTGGATCATGCGACGGGCGGTGCCGGTGTTCACGGTCACCGCCGTCGTGATGCTGGCGCTCGCCGTGCCGTCGCTGTCGCTCAGCGTGAACAACGACGCCCTCGAGGACCTGCCCGGCTCAGTCGAGTCGGTTCAGGCGGGGCGCGTCTTGCAGGACGCCCTCGGCGGGGCGGTGAGCCCGGACACGCTCGTCATCGACTCGGGACGCCCCGGCGGCGTCTTCGACCCGGCCACCGTGACGCGCCTCGACGCGTTCGCGGACGGGCTGCGGCAGCGGACCGACCTCGTCCGCGGCGTCGCATGGCCGTCCCGCACCGACGCGGAGGGGTTCCGGCGCGAGTCGCAGGGTCTCGTCGACCCGACCGGCCGGTACGCGCTCATGAACGTCGCGCCGCTCGGGGATCCCCTCAGCGACACGGCGCGGGACCTGAACGACCTGCTGGAGGACCGCAAGGGCGACCTGGCGGCCGCGCTGCCCGGGGGACGGGTCACCCTGACCGGGGAGCCCGCCCTGATGAACGAGTTCAACCGCGCGATCTACGGGCCGTTCCCGTGGCTCGTCCTGCTGGTCCTCGTCGTGAGCTACGCGGCGCTCCTGCGGGCGTTCCGCTCCGTGGTGCTGCCGTTGAAGGCCGTGATCCTGAACGTGATCTCGATCCTCGCCACCTACGGGCTCCTCGTCCTCGTCTTCCAGGAGGGGGTGGGGCGGAGCCTCTTCGGGGTCGACCACGACGTGCGGGGCATCGCGGCGTGGATCCCGGTGATGCTCTTCGCCTTCCTGTTCGGCCTGTCCATGGACTACGAGGTGTTCCTCGTGTCCCGCATGCGGGAGCTGTACGACTCCGGGCTCAGGACGCAGGAGGCGGTGGCGCAGGGGCTTCAGCGGACCGGGCGGCTCGTGACGAGCGCCGCCCTGATCATGGTGGTCGCCTTCAGCGGGTTCATCATGGGCACGAGCGTGGACCTGAAGATCTTCGGGTTCGGGCTGGCGGCGGCGATCGCGATCGACGCGACGATCGTCCGGGCGCTGCTCGTGCCCGCCCTGATGCGGGTGCTGGGGGACCGCAACTGGGCCCTCCCGGCGCGCGTGGCGCGGATCGCGCGGGTGCGGCCCGCGCGGGCGGAGGCCGGCGTGGACGCCTGAGCCTCCTCGTGCCCGGGGCCGGCCGCCCCGGCCCCGGGCCCCGCGCTCGACCCGGCGCCGATCCGCGC
>JBFLWO010000064.1:0-7872 GCA_040757755.1 Actinomycetota bacterium | reverse complement strand
CGCGTTGTTGCGATGGATCACGCCCCGCGCCGCGGCGCGGTCGATCAGCGAGAGAAGCTCCGCGGAACGCCGGTCGCGCTCCTCGCCCTCCGCAGACTCGACGCGCTTGAACAGCGTCCGGATCGTCGACCGGTAGCGCAGGTTGCGCTCACGGTGCTTGAGGGCCTGCTTGTTCCGCTTCTTCTGCTGCTTGATGTTCGCCACGCTTTGGTTCCTCCGGGGTCCGAGCGGCCGCGTATCGTAGCAGTCATGCCGACGGACGCCGCGACCGCGTGACGGGGAAGAAGGGCCGGGGCCGCGCCGCGGCACCGGCGGGGGTCGGCCGCTCCACGGCGGTGTTCGCCCTGTGGACCGCCGTCAGCCGCATCGCGGGCCTCGCACGCGAGATCGTCGCCGCCGCCCTCTTCGGCACGAAGGGGCCCATCAACGCGTTCGTCATCGCCTTCCAGGCCCCGAACGTCGTGCGGAGCCTCGTCGCCGACTCCGCCCTCTCCGCGGCGTTCGTCCCCGTCTTCACGCAGCTCGAGGAGCAGGGCCGCCACCGCGAGGCACGCAAGCTCGCCGGCGCCCTCATCGGCGCCACCAGCCTCGCGCTCGGCCTCCTCACCGCGCTCGCGATCCTCACCGCCCCCTGGGTCATGCCGCTCGTCGCCCCCGGCCTCCCCGGGGACCTGCAGGACGACCTCGTGCTCATGACCCAGGTCATGTTCCCGATCGTCGTCCTGCTCGGCGTCACCGGCATCGTCGTCGCCATCCAGCAGGCGTCCGGCATCTTCGGCCCGTCGGCGTTCGCCCCCGTGCTGTGGAACCTGTCGATCCTCGCGGCGCTCGTCGCCGGCGCCGCCGTCGTCCCCGCCGGCGACCGGATCTACGTCTACGCCATCGGCATCGTCGCCGGCACCGTCGCCCAGCTCGCCTACCTCGCCGGCCACCTCCGCGGCCTCGGCCCGTTCCCGCCGTCGCTCGGCCTGCGCAGCCGGCACCTGCGGCGCGTCCTCCTCCTCATGGGCCCCGTCACCCTCGGGCTCGGCCTCATCAACATCAACGCCCTCGTCGACGCCAGCTTCGCGACGCTCGTCTCGGAGGAGGCGGTGCGGGCCATCGACGCGGCGTTCCGCCTCTACATCCTCCCGCAGGGCATCTTCAGCGTCGCGATCTCCACCGTCCTCTTCCCGACCATCTCCCGGATGGCGGCGCGGGACGACCGGCGCGGCATGCGCGACGCCGTCGCCGCCGGCCTCCGCCAGATCGCGTTCATGCTCGCGCCCGCCACCGCGTTCCTCATGGTGCTCGCCGAGCCCGTCGTGCGGCTCGTCTTCCAGCGCGGCGAGTTCGACGGCCACAGCACCGCCATCACCGCCGAGGCCCTGTTCTTCTTCACCATCGGCCTGGCGTTCAACGGGGCCAGCCTCCTCGTCATCCGGGCGTTCTTCAGCCTGCAGCGCCCCGGCACGCCCACCCGCGTCGCCCTCGCCGGCGCCCTCATGAACGCCGCCCTCGACGCCGCCCTCTACGCCCCCCTCGGGGTCGGCGGCATCCCCCTGTCCACCTCGATCACGAGCATCGTCACGTTCGCCGTCCTCGTGCGGCTCCTCGCCCGCGAGCTCGGCGGGCTGCGCATCGAGAGCGTCACCCGCGGCGTCATCCAGTCGATCGCCGGGGCGGCCCTCGCCGCGGTCTTCTCGTGGGCGGTGTTCACCGCGATCGACCATGCGATCGGACGGACCATCGGGGCGCAGCTCGTCGCGGTGACCGCCGCCGTCACCGCCGCCGCGGTCGCGTTCCTGTCCGTGGCCCTCGCCTTCCGCATGCCGGAGCTGCGGCAGCTGGCCCGGGTCGCCCGGCCGCTACGATAGGTCGCCCGTGGACCAGTCCCTCATCCGCAACTTCAGCATCATCGCCCACATCGACCACGGGAAGTCGACGCTCGCCGACCGCATCCTCGAGGTGACCAAGGCGGTCAGCGAGCGCGAGATGCGCAGCCAGGTGCTCGACTCCATGGACCTCGAGCGCGAGCGCGGCATCACCATCAAGGCGCAGGCCGTGCGCGTCGCCTACACCGCCCGCGACGGGCGCACCTACCAGCTGAACCTCATCGACACGCCGGGGCACGTCGACTTCAGCTACGAGGTGTCCCGCAGCCTCGCCGCCTGCGAGGGGGCGCTCCTCGTCGTCGACGCCAGCCAGGGCATCCAGGCCCAGACCCTCGCCAACACGTACCTGGCGATCGAGGGGGACCTCGAGATCGTCCCCGTGCTCAACAAGATCGACCTGCCCGCCGCCGAGCCGGAGCTGCACGCGCGCGCCGTCGCCGACCTCATCGGCGACGACCCCGACCGCGTCCTGCGCATCTCCGCCAAGACCGGGGCGGGCGTCACCGAGGTGCTCGAGGCGATCGTCGAGCGGATGCCGCCCCCCGCCGGCGACCCCGACGGGCCCGCGCGCGCCCTCATCTTCGACTCCGTGTACGACCAGTACCGCGGCGTCGTCGCCTTCATCCGCGTCGTCGACGGGGTGTTCCGCAAGGGCGACAAGATGCGTGCGATGCAGACGGGGCTCACCGTCACCGCCGAGGAGATCGGCGTCATGGCGCCCGCCATGACCCCCACCGGCGAGCTCGGGGCCGGAGAGACCGGCTACGTCGTGACCGGCCTCAAGGACATCGGCGACCTGCGCGTCGGCGACACCCTCACCCTCGCCTCCGCGCCCGCCCCGGAGCCCCTCCCCGGGTACCGCGAGGTGAAGCCGATGGTGTTCTGCGGCCTCTTCCCGGTCGACTCCGACGAGTACCCGGAGCTGCGCGACGCCCTCGAGAAGCTGTCCCTCAACGACGCGTCCCTGCAGTGGGAGCCCGAGACCTCGCAGGCCCTCGGATTCGGCTTCCGATGCGGGTTCCTCGGCCTGCTCCACATGGACATCGTGCGGGAGCGGCTGGAGCGCGAGTACGACCTCGAGCTTCTCGCCACCACCCCCAACGTCGAGTACAGGGTCACCCTCACCACCGGCGAGGTCATCGCGGTGCGCTCCCCCTCGGAGCTGCCGCACCCCTCCAAGATCGAGAAGATCGAGGAGCCGTACGTGCGGTGCACCGTGCTCGTGCCGCAGGACGGGGTGGGCGCCGTGATGGGCCTGTGCCAGGACCGCCGCGGCGTGTTCGTCACGATGGAGCCGATCGAGCAGCGCCAGCAGATCGTCTACGACCTGCCGCTCGCCGAGATCGTCCTCGACTTCTACGACCAGCTGAAGAGCCGCACCGCGGGGTACGCCTCCCTCGACTACGAGCTGATGGGGGAGCGTGAGAGCCCGCTCGTGAAGCTCGACATCCTGCTCGCCGGCGAGCCGGTGGACGCCCTGTCGATGATCGTCCACCGCGACCACGCGTACACGCGCGGCAAGGTCCTGGTCGAGAAGCTGCGCGGCACCATCCCGCGGCAGATGTTCGAGGTGGCGGTGCAGGCCGCCATCGGCGGGAAGATCATCGCGCGCGAGACCGTGAAGGCCCGGCGGAAGGACGTCCTCGCGAAGTGCTACGGCGGGGACATCAGCCGCAAGCGCAAGCTCCTCGAGCGGCAGAAGGAGGGCAAGAAGCGGATGAAGCAGGTCGGGCGCGTCGAGGTGCCCCAGGAGGCGTTCCTCGCGGTGCTCGAGATCGGGGAGGGGGCCGGGGGGAAGAAGTGAACGTCCGCCACCTCTACCTGCACCTTCCGTTCTGCGCGTCACGGTGCGGGTACTGCGCGTTCGTCGTCGAGGTGGGGGGCTACGACCGGCGCGACGCCTACCTCGAGGCGGTGCTGGCGGAGCTGGATCTGGAGCGCCCGCGCCTCGGGCCGCTCGAGACCGTGTACATGGGGGGCGGCACCCCCACCCTGATGCGCCCCTCCCGCATCGCCGCGCTCGTGGAGCGCCTCGGCCCCCTGCTCGCCGACGGCGCCGAGGTGACGGTGGAGGCGAACCCCGAGACGATCGACCAGGCGGCGCTGCGGGCCCTGCTCAAGGCCGGCGTGACGCGCCTGTCGTTCGGCGGCCAGTCGTTCCAGCCGCACCTCCTGCGCGCCCTCGACCGGGGCGCCACCCCCGACCAGGTGCGGCGCGCCGTGCTGTACGCTCGCGGCCTCGGGTTCCCCAGCGTGAGCCTCGACATGCTGTTCGGCGTGCCCGGCCAGACCCGAGACGACCTGGAGCGGGACCTCGCCGAGGTCGTGCGGATCGAGCCGGACCACGTGTCGTGGTACGAGCTGGAGCTGAAGCCGGGAAGCGCGCTCGCCGCCCGCGGCGCCACCCTGGACGAGGACTTCGCGGAGGACGCGTACGCGCGCATCGTGGAGCGGCTCGAGCAGGCCGGCTACCACTGGTACGAGACGGCGAACTTCGCCTGGCCCGGGCACGAATGCCGCCACAGCCTCGCCTACTGGACGGCCCGCGACTACCTGGGCCTCGGCGTGGGGGCGGTCAGCACGGTCGGCGGCGTCCGGTGGCGCAACGCCCCCGGCGTCGACCGGTACGTCGCCGCCCTGGGGCGCGGGGAGGCCCCCGCCCGCAGCCGCGAGGACCTCGACGAGGACACCCGCCGGCGGGAGCGGTGGATGCTCGGGCTGCGCCTCGACCGCCCCCTCGACGTGGCGTGGGCCGGCCCGCCCGACCGCCCCGACGCCCTCGCCCGGCTCGCCGACCTCGGTCTGGTGGAGAATGGGGGTGGCACGGTGACGTTGACGCGCGACGGGCGGTTCGTGCAGAACACCATCCTCAACGAGCTGATGGAGTCCTGGTGACCCGGGACCACTCCCTCCGCGGGTCCCTCACCGGGCGGCAGGAGACGATCCTGCGCGTCGTGATCGAGGATCACGTCTCGTCTGGCCAGCCGGTCGGCAGCAAGCACATCGCGGGGCGCGAGGGGCTCGACGTCGGCGCGTCCACCGTGCGGTACGAGCTCGCCCGGCTCGAGGACCTCGGCTTCCTCAACCACCCGCACACCTCGGCGGGCCGCGTCCCGACCGACCGCGGCTACCGGTACTACGTCGACGAGATCCTGCCGCGGGAGCCGGGCCTCCCCGTGACCCGCGACGCGATCTCCCGCTCCCTCGAGCTGGGGGAGATGCGCCGCGAGATCGACGCGGCGCTCCGGCGCCTCGCCGAGGTCGTCGCCCAGGTCACGAGCCTCCTGTCCGTCGTGACGGCGCCGCAGCCGGCGTCGGCGACGGTGCGTCACGTCGAGGTGCTGGTGCTGCAGCCGCAGCTCGTCATGGTCGTCGTCATCACCTCCACGGGCGCCGTCACGAAGCGCGTGTTCGCGTTCGAGGAGCCCGTCGACCCGCGTCTTGCGGAGTGGGCCGCGTCTTTCCTGAACGAACGGGTCCGCGGCCTCGCCGTGGGGGCCCGCATGATCGAGTCGCGCCTGGAGGAGCCGTCGCTCACGCCGCGCGAGCGCGCGTTCGTCGCGTCCCTCGCGCCGGCCCTCACGGACCTCGACCCCGAGGAGCGCCAGCACGTCTACGTCGCCGGGCAGGGGCGGTTCCTCGCCGAGTACCGGGAGCAGGACCTGCGCGAGATCGACGCGTTGATGACGGCGATCGAGCAGCGGGCTGCCCTGCTCGAGCTGCTGCGCGGCGCCCTCGCCCGCAACGAGCTGTACCTGCGTATCGGCGGGGAGATCGGCGAGCCCCTGTTCCAGGGGCTTTCGGTGGTCGCCGCCAACTACGGTGTCGCACGGCGCAACCTGGGGACGATCTCGCTGATCGGGCCGCGGCGGATGGACTACCGCCTCGCGATCGCCACCGTCCGCGAGGCCGCCCACGCGCTGTCGAACTACGTGGAAGGGGTCTACGAATAGACGATCGCTACGAGGTCATCGAGATCTGGCGCCAGCCGCTGCGGGACGAGGAGAACGCCGCGGTGCGGGTCCTCGCCCGGGCGGAGGCCGGCGCGGACGGACCCGACGAGTACGCCGTCGGGGTGACCACCAAGGCCGACGCCCACCTCTTCCCGATGGGTGACGAGAGCGACCTCTTCACGGGGCTGTCGTTCGCCGAGGCGCACTGGCTCGCCGCGATCCTCGTGTCCGCCACCCGGACCGTGGAGGAGGCGGAGAGCCTGCTGTTCGACCTGCGGATGCCGGTGGAGCTGACGTGGCGCGACATCGAGCTGGCCCCGGAGGTGATCGAGCCGAACGGGCTGCGCTCCGCCCCGCTCGTGCCGTGGCACCCGGAGGGTCCGCCCACGCAGCGCCGCTACGCCATCGCCACCTACACCCTGGACTGCGGCCACCAGGCCGTGGAGCTCCTGCGGCAGGACCCCGAGAGCTCGCCGTTCTGGCTGGAGGAGGGCGCCGTCGACCACCTCGCGGCGAGGGACGCCCGCAGCCTCGCCCGCCTGCTCCTCGACGCCCGCACCCTGGACGACGCGGGCGCCCTCATCGAGGCGGCCCGGGCGAACCTGGCGACCCACCCCGACGAGGACGACGAGGGCGACGACGAGGCGGACGACCGGGACGACGACCGCGACCGGGACTGACGGACCGCCCGCCCCGCGGGCGGGTGTCTACGCGGTGCGGACGAACAGGCCGGCGGCGGCGGTGGAGCTGATCGCGCGCTCCTCGCCGTCGCCCATGCGGATGCGGATCTGGTCGGCGGCCGGCTCGGCCCGCTCCACCGCGACGGGGGTGCCGGGCACGAGGCCCTCGTCGTAGAACCAGTGGAGCAGCGGCCCGTCGTGCTCGGCGAGGCGGACGATGGTGGCGGCCTCGCCCGCGGCGACCTCGGACAGCGGCTTCAGCTCCAGGTTCTCCGCCTGCTCGACGGCGGTGTCGATGGGCCACCCGTGGGGGCAGCGCTCCGGGTCGCCGAGCTGGCCGGCGATGCGCTCGATCATGTCGTCGGTGAACGCGGCGCCGAGGGCGTCGGCGTGCTCGTGGGCCTCCGCGGCCCCGTAGCCCATGAACCCGGTGAGGAACACCTCGATGATGCGGTGGCGGCGCACCACCCGCTCGGCCTCCGCCCGGCCGCGCTCCGTGAGGATCGCCTCCTTCCGCCGGCCGCGCTCCACGAGCCCCTCCGCCTCGAGGCGCTTCAGCATCTCGCTGACGGTGGGGGCGGACACGCCGAGCATCTCCGCCACCCGCGCGGCGAGGACGGGGGAGTCACGCACCACCGGGCTGTACTCCCCGACCGGGAAGGCGAGGAAGTAGATGGTCTCGAGGTACTCCTCGACCCCGTGGGCGTGAACGTGCGCCATCCCCGGGATGATACGCCCCGACGTCCCCGGGACGGATGCCCGCCGGATCGGGCTCAGCCGCCGGGGGCGGGACCGCGCGCCGCGGACGCGCGGGACGCCACCCACAGCACGGGGAGCGCGACGAGCATCAGGGCGAGGGCGGGCACCGCGGCGTCGGCGTACGCGCCGACGCTCGTCTCGCGCCACACGTCGGTCGCGAGCGTCTCGAACCCGATGGGGCGCAGCACCAGGGTCGCGGGGAGCTCCCTCAGCACGCTGAGGAACACGAGCGTGCCCCCGGAGACGAGGCCGGCGCGCATCAACGGCAGCGTCACCGACCACGCCACCCCGATGCCGCTGCGGCCCAGGCCCCGCGCCGCCTCCTCGAGGCGCGGGTTGACGGCGCGCAACGCCCCGTCGACGCCGGCGAGGCCCTGCGGGAAGTAGCGGATGACGTACGCGACGAGGAGAAGCGGCACCGTCTGGTACACGGCGGGGAGGTACCGGGCCGCGAGGAACACGAGGGCGAGCGCCACCACGATCCCGGGAAGCGCGTTCGACACGTAGGAGGCGCGCTCCAGGGCGACCGTGGCGGGGGAGCGGTGGCGGCGGACGAGGATCGCGACGGGCAGGGCGGCGACGAGGCAGGCGGCGGCGGCGAGCGCC
>JBFLWO010000063.1:0-7984 GCA_040757755.1 Actinomycetota bacterium | reverse complement strand
GGCGCCCGCGGGCGACGCGGACCGCGGGAAGAACCTCTTCACCGGCGCCGACCGCCTGAAGAACGACGGCCCGCCGTGCCTGTCGTGCCACGCCGTCGCGGGCATCGGGGCGTTCGGCGGAGGCGCGATCGGCCCGGACCTCACCGGATCCTTCGGCAAGTTCGGTGGCGACAGCGGCATCCGCGGCGTGCTCGCGACCCTGCCCTTCCCCACCATGACCCCGGTCTTCCGCGACCGGCCCCTGACCGAGGGGGAGCAGGCGGACCTCGCCGCCTTCCTGCAGCGGGCCGCGACGGCCGAGCGCCCCGGCAGCGCGATCTGGAAGCTCGTCCTGATCGGCCTCGCCGCCGCCGTCGGGCTGCTCCTGCTCGCGCTTCTCCTGTGGCCCCAGAGGAGCCTCGTCGTGCGCCGCCGTCTGGCGCCCAAGTCATCGATCCGGAGAGGGTGACCGAATGGGCTGGATCCAGGACCTCGTGAACCCGAAGGCCCGGCGGTGGGAGGAGTTCTACCGAAACCGCTGGCAGCACGACAACGCCGTCCGCTCCACCCACGGGGTCAACTGCACCGGCGGCTGCTCGTGGATGGTGTTCGTCAAGGACGGCATCGTCACGTGGGAGATGCAGGCGACGGACTACCCGACCCTCGAGGACGGGCTCCCGCCGTACGAGCCGCGCGGCTGCCAGCGGGGCATGTCGGCGTCCTGGTACGTCTACAGCCCCATCCGGGTCAAGTACCCGTACATCCGCGGGGCGCTCATCGACCAGTGGCGTGCCGCGCGCGCCGAGCACGCGAGCCCGGTGAAGGCCTGGGCGTCGATCGTCGAGTACAAGGGCAAGCGGGACCGCTACATGCGGGCGCGCGGGAAGGGCGGCTTCCGGCGCGTGGGCTGGGACGAGGTCCTGGAGCTCATCGCGGCCTCCTGCCTGTACACGGCGAGGAAGTGGGGGCCGGACCGGGTGTTCGGCTTCTCGCCGATCCCCGCGATGTCCTACCTGTCGTACGCCGCCGGCTCGCGGTTCCTGCAGCTCTTCGGCGGCGTGAACATGAGCTTCTACGACTGGTACGCGGACCTGCCGAACGCGTTCCCCGAGATCTGGGGCGACCAGACGGACGTGTGCGAGAGCGCCGACTGGTACCGGTCGAAGTTCATCGTCTCCATGGGCTCGAACCTCAACATGACGCGCACCCCCGACGTGCACTTCATCTCCGAGGCGCGCCACGAGGGGGCGAAGTTCGTGGTGATCTCACCGGACTTCAGCCAGGTCGCCAAGTACTCGGACTGGTGGATCCCGATCGAGGCGGGCCAGGACACCGCGCTGTGGATGGCGGTGAACCACGTCATCCTCAAGGAGTTCCACGCCGACCGGCAGGTCCCGTACTTCACCGACTACCTGAAGCGCTACACGGACGCGCCGTTCCTCGTGGAGATCGAGCCCACCAAGGGGGGCCACCGCACGCGGCAGTTCCTGCGCGCCGACCGCGTCGCCCGCTACGCGCAGACCGAGAACGGCGCGTGGAAGCTCCTGGTGCTGGACGAGGCGAGCGGCGAGCCGCGGATGCCCAAGGGAACGATCGGCTTCCGCTGGGCGACCGAGAAGGGCCAGTGGAACCTGGCGATGGAGGACGGCCTCGACGACTCGCCCATCGCGCCGACCCTCACGTTCCTCGAGGCGCACGACGAGGTCGTGCAGGTCGAGTTCCACGAGTTCGCGTCCGGCGAGACACAGCTGCGCGGCGTGCCGATCCGGTACCTCGACACGGCCGACGGGCGCGTCGCCGTCGCCACCGCGTTCGACCTCCTGATGGCGCAGTTCGCCGTGGGCCGCGGCCTGCCGGGCGACTACCCCGAAAGCTACGACGACCCCGTCGCCTACACCCCCGCCTGGCAGGAGCAGTACACGACGATCGGACGCGACACGGTCATCCGGCTCGCGCGGGAGTTCGCCGGCACCGCCGAGGCGACCGAGGGCAAGTCGATGATCATCATCGGCGCCAGCATCAACCACTGGTACAACAACAACCTCTCGTACCGCGCGCCGATCACGGCGCTCATGCTGTGCGGCTGCCCCGGGCGCAACGGCGGCGGCATGAACCACTACGTGGGGCAGGAGAAGCTGACGCTCGTCGCCCCGTGGACGACGCTCGCCCTCGCCCTCGACTGGGACAAGCCGCCCCGCCTGCAGCAGTCCCCCACCTGGCACTACGTCCACAGCGACCAGTGGCGCTACGAGGGGGAGTTCACCGAGTACGCGCCGGTCCCGCCCGAGACCACCTGGGCGCGCGGCCACGCCGTCGACCTCGAGGCGAAGGCCGTGCGGATGGGCTGGATGCCGTTCTACCCGCAGTTCGAGACGAACCCCCTCGACCTGGCGGAGCAGGCGGCCCGCGACGGGGCCACCAGCGGCGACGCCGTCGCCCAGTGGGTCGCGGACGGCCTTCAGGACGGCAAGGTCCGGCTGTCCGTCGAGGACCCCGACCTGGAGCGCAACTGGCCGCGCGTGTGGTTCGTGTGGCGCGGCAACGCGATCATGTCCAGCGCGAAGGGACACGAGTTCTTCCTGCGCCACTATCTCGGCACCCACGACAACATCGTGGCCGAGGAGGTCGCCAAGGAGCACGTGAAGACCGTGAGGTTCCGCGAGCCGGCGCCGCGCGGGAAGATGGACCTGATCGTGGACATCAACTTCCGGATGGACACGTCGGCGCTCTACTCGGACATCGTCCTCCCCACGGCGACCTGGTACGAGAAGAACGACCTCAACACCACCGACCTGCACTCGTTCATCCACCCGCTGTCGGCGGCGGTGGCGCCGGGGGGGGAGTCGAAGAGCGACTGGGAGATCTTCAAGGCGATCGCCCAGAAGGTCAGCGAGCTCGCCCCCGAGGTGTTCCCCGAGCCGGTGCGCGACATCGTCACCGTGCCGCTGCAGCACGACTCCCCGGACGAGATCGCCCAGCCGCAGGTCCTCGACTGGGGCCAGGGCGAGTGCGCGCCCATCCCCGGTATCACCATGCCGCACGTCCGGGTGGTGGAGCGCGACTACGCCAACCTCTACCGGCGGTTCACGTCCTTCGGGCGGCGCGCGCGGACCGACGGGATCTCCGGCCACGGCGTCCACATCCCCATCGAGAGCTTCTACGACGAGCTCCTGCAGAACCCCGTCGGCGGCACACCGGACCCGCGCCACATGCGCTGCATCGAGTGGGGCGGGCAGCGGTACCCCTGCGTCGAGGACGCGCTCGACGCCGCGAACCTCCTCCTGGCCCTGGCCCCCGAGACCAACGGGGAGGTGGCCCACGCGGCCTTCGCCGCGGAGGAGGAGCGCGTCGGGCTGCCGCTCAGCGACCTCGCGAAGGACGTCCGCGGCGTGCGGATGACCTTCGCCGACCTCAAGAGCCAGCCGCGGCGCACCCTTATCAGCCCCTGCTGGACGGGGATGGTCAACGACGGGCGCCCCTACGCCGCCTGGTGCATCAACGTGGAGCGCCTCGTGCCGTGGCGCACCCTGTCCGGGCGCCAGCACCTGTACGTCGACCACCCCTACTACCTGGACTTCGGGGAGCACCTCCCCACGTTCAAGCCGAAGCTCGACCCCCGCCTCACGCGCGACATCGTCGCGAGCCCCACGCCGCGCGGGCACAGCCTGGTCCTCAACTACATCACCCCGCACGGCAAGTGGCACATCCACTCGACGTACTACGACAACCTGCGGATGCTGACCCTCTCGCGCGGCATCGAGCCGTGCTGGATCAACGACAAGGACGCGGAGTCCATCGGGATCCAGGACAACGACTGGGTCGAGGTCTACAACGACAACGGGGTCATGGTCACCCGGGCCGCCGTCAGCGCCCGCGTGCAGCGCGGGACCTGCATGGTCTACCACTCCCCCGAGCGCACGATCTCGATCCCGAAGTCACAGGTCCGCGGGGGGAAGCGCGGCGGCGGGCACAACAGCCTGACCCGCACCCGCATCAACCCTGTGCTCCTCGCCGGTGGCTACGCCCAGTTCACCTACGGGTTCAACTACTGGGGCCCGATCGGCGTCTTCACCCGCGACACGTACGCGGTCGTCACGAAGCTGGAGAAGCTGCAATGGTGAGCTCCAACGGGAAGGGGTCGTCCGGAATGGACATCCGCGCTCAGGTGGCGATGGTCTTCCACCTCGACAAGTGCATCGGGTGCCACACGTGCAGCGTCGCCTGCAAGAACGTCTGGACGGACCGCAAGGGCGCCGAGTACATGTGGTGGAACAACGTCGAGACCAAGCCGGGCACCGGCTTCCCGACGCTGTGGGAGGACCAGGACCGCTACCGCGGCGGGTGGGAGCGCGCGAACGGCGGCGACCTCCGCCTGAAGCTCCAGGGCCGCGGCGGGGCGCTGGGCAACATCTTCGCCAACCCGCACCTCCCCACCATCGACGACTACTACGAGCCGTGGACGTACGCGTACGACGAGCTCTTCAACGCCCCCGAGAGCGACGACCAGCCCACCGCGCGCCCGATCTCGGCGATCAGCGGCAAGCCGATGGACATCGAGGCGGGCCCGAACTGGGACGACGACCTCGGCGGCTCCCCGATCTACGCGTCCAACGACCCGAACCTGAAGGGCATCAGCGAGGAGGAGCGGCAAGCCCTCAACGAGCTCGAGCGCCTGGTCTTCTTCTACCTGCCGCGCATCTGCAACCACTGCGTGAACCCGGGATGCGTCGCCGCGTGCCCCGCCGGCGCCATCTACAAGCGCGGCGAGGACGGCATCGTCCTCCTGTCGCAGGAGAAGTGCCGGGCCTGGCGGATGTGCATCTCCGGCTGCCCCTACAAGAAGACGTACTACAACTGGTCGACGGGGAAGTCCGAGAAGTGCGTCCTCTGCTACCCGCGGCTGGAGAGCGGCCACGCGCCCGCGTGCTTCCACTCGTGCGTGGGGCGGATCCGGTACCTGGGGGTGCTGCTGTACGACGCCGCCCGGATCCAGCACGCCGCGTCGGTCCCCGACGAGCGCCTCGTCGCCGAGCACCGTGACCTGATCAAGGACCCCACGGACCCCGAGGTGGTGGACGCCGCGCGCCGCAACGGCGTCACCGAGGCGATGCTGCAGGCGGCGGCGAACTCGCCCGTCTACCGGTTCGTGAAGGAATGGAAGCTGGCGCTTCCCCTCCACCCCGAGTTCCGCACGCTGCCGATGCTCTTCTACGTGCCCCCCATGCTCCCCGTGCTGGCCAGCCTCAAGCAGAGCCGCTACGAGGTCGAGGGCTCCGGCGACAGCGGGTCGGCCCCGACGCTCAGCGCGGTGGAGCGGGCCCGCATCCCGCTTCGCTTCATGGCCAACCTGTTCACCGCCGGCAACGAGGAAGAGGTGGTGGCCGTGTACCGCAAGCTCGAGGCCGTCAGGGTGTTCATGCGGGGGCAGAAGGTCGGGGACGTGCCGCAGGGCGCGGTCGACCGGGCGCTCGCCGCGGGACGCACGACGGCCGGCGAGGCGGAGGCCATCTTCCGGCTCACGTCGATGCCGACCTTCGAGGAGCGCTTCGTGCTGCCGCCGCTGGCGCGCGAGCAGGCGATCGAGTCCCTCGTCGACCCCTACACCCGCAAGCAGGAGACCGGCTTCGGCTTCCGCCAGGCGGGAGAGAGGCGGTGGTGACGGTGCCGTCCCGGGAACGCCTCATCTCACTGTTCGTCGAGGTCCTCGACTACCCCGGCCCCGGCACGGCCGGGGCGCTGGGCGAGCTGGAGCGTCTGCTCGCCGGGCCCGCGCCCGCCGCGGCGGACATCGTCGCCCGCCACCGCGACGCGGTGACGCCGCTGCCGCTGGGACGGCTGCAGGAGATGTACACGGGGGCGTTCGACCTCGACACCCTCAGCGACCTGGACGCCACCGTCTACCCGTACGTGGGCCACCACCTGTTCGGGGAGAGCTACAAGCGCAGCGCGTTCCTCACCGAGCTGGCCGGCCGTTTCCGCGCCGAGGGCTTCGAGGTCGAGCGCGAGCTCCCCGACCACCTGGTGGTGATTCTCCGGTACATCGTGGCGCGGCCGGACGGCGAGCTCGCCGCCGAGCTCACCGTCGACGCCGTGATCCCGGCGCGCGAGCGGATGACCGGGGACCTGGACGAGGCGGGCGTCGCGACGGAGCCGGCCACCGGCCGGCAGGTGTACCAGCTTCTGCTCGCCGCACTTCGGATCGTGCTCGAGGTCGTCCCGGGGCCCGGGGGGGACGCGACCGTCCCCGTCGCCGCCGCCGGTCCGACGCCGGACTGAGGAGACCGCCGTGGACCCCTTCCTTTTCGTCGCGCTCCCCTACCTCGCCGTCGGCCTGGCGGTGGCGGGCGGGCTCGTCCGCTACTTCGTCGACCGCTTCTCCTTCTCCAGCCACTCCTCGCAGTTCATCGAGAACAGGACGCTCTTCTGGGGGTCGGTGGCGTGGCACTACGGCGTGCTCGTCGCGCTCCTCGCGCACATCGTGGCGCTGGCGGCCTCCGACCTGTGGGCGCGGGTCGTCTCGAACCCCACCCGGCTGTACGTGCTGGAGGTCGTGGGCATCGCCTTCGGGTTCCTCGCGCTGATCGGTCTCGCCGCGCTCATCGTGCGGCGCGCGTTCAGCTCCCGGCTGCGGGTGGTGACCTCGCCGATGGACTGGGTCCTGCTGGTGGCGCTCCTGGCGCAGGTCGCGTTGGGGATGGTCGTCGCGGTCGCGTACCGGTGGGGGTCGGACTGGTACGTGGCGACCGTGGTGCCGTGGCTGGAGTCGCTGTTCACGCTGCAGCCGAAGACCGAGTCGATCGCCGTCCTCCCCTGGGTCGTGAAGCTGCACGCCCTGGGCGGGTTCGTGCTCATCGCGCTCTTCCCGTTCACGCGTCTCGTCCATGTCGTCACGGCCCCGGTCACCTACCTCTGGCGCGCCCGTCAGGTGGTGATCTGGAACCGCCGCACGGCGCGATAGGCGAGGGGCCGAGCCTGACTCCGGCAGCGGATCGCGGACGCGGGGCGTGCGGAGGCCAGTCCGTGCGCCCCGCTGATCGGCGACGTCGAGTCGCACCGCACGACCTCCGGGCGCTGCCCGGCGGGACGGCCCGTGGCGATCCGTAGCTTCCCGCAGCGCCGCGTCGGGGTAGCCCTGATGCGGCACGCGCTTCGACGTGTAAACCGTGGAGCTGGATGACCACGGTCCACCCGATCGGCGGGGCCGCGGAGATCACCTGCGGCCAACCCCTCGTCACGTGTGACGCGGACCTGCGCGTCGTCGGGTGGAACGACGCCCTGGAGGCGTTCACGGGGGTCCCCTCCCGCGAGGTGGTCGGCCGGGGCTGCTGGGAGGTGGTGGACGCGGTCGACGCCACCGGGGCGTCGGTGTGCCGGCCGGACTGCCTGCACGGGCGGCTCGCCCGGGCGGGGTGCGCGGTGAGCGCCCTGTGCGGGTTCGTCCGGACCGGGGACGGGCGGCGCCCCGTGTCCCTGTCGACCGTGACGGTGAGGTCGGGGAGGCGCCTCAGCATCCTGCACATCGTGCAGCCGGTGGCGGCGCCCGCGACGAACGGGAGCGGGGGCGCCTCCCCGGCGGGCCGGCGGGGCCCGGTCCTGACGTCGCGCCAGCGCCAGGTGCTCGCGCTGCTGTCGGAGGGTGTGCCGGCGAAGGTCATCGCGCACCGCCTCGGCATCCGGGAGACGACCGTCCGCAACCACATCCACGCGATCCTCTGCGAGCTCGGCTGCCACTCCCAGCTGGAGGCGATCGCCCGGGCACGGCGTGACGCGCTGATCTAGTGCCGCGCCCCCGGGGCACCCCGTCGCGTGACCCGGCGGACCCGCGGGCCGAGGCGTCCGCCCCCGCCGGGCGGAGCGGTTTTCCTCCCGCACCACACGCCCTTTACAGATCCCTGATCTGCGTCAGGTAGAACCTGACGGCATGATCGCCGTCCCCGCCACCACCGCCCCGCTCGCGCGCCGCGCCGCCGCGGGCGGCCCCGCGGGCGCGCGCCCCCGGGCGGCG